>NZ_JBQHUB010000017.1:0-60823 GCF_052065415.1 Pseudoflavonifractor sp. HCP28S3_F10
CCAGGTCTTCTCGCCGCCCTGCTCGATGAACTTGGAAGCGGGAGCCTTGCAGATGGGGCAGAAATCGGGGGCAGCCTCACCCTCGTGGACATAACCGCAGACAGAGCAGACCCACTTCTTTCCGCCGGCCCTGACCGGAGCTTCCCCAGCCGGTTCCGCCGCCTTGGGCGCCTCGCCGCCGGCCAGGACGAAGTCCTCCTTGCCGTGATGGCAGAGAGGGCAGACAAAGTCATCGGGCACAGACTCCCCTTCATAGACATAGCCGCAGACCGAGCATACCCACTGCTTTTTCTCGGACCGCCGGGGTCTGGGCTTGATGCTGCTCTGGTAATAGCTGTAGGTGCAGGAGCTCACCTCAGACAGCCGCACTCCATCGGTCACCTCTGCGATGAACAGGATGTGGCTGCCCAGGTCCATGCGCTCCACCACCTTGGCAGAGAGGTACATGTTGGCCTGCTTCGTCAGGTAGTACAGTCCGTTTTCACTGCGAGCTACATCCTCAAAGTCCGCGAACTTGTCCACATCCCTGCCGGACTGCATGCCGAAACGCTGGAAGAGCGCAAATTCCGCATCAGTGGAAATAGCGGAAATATTGAACACACCCGTGTTCAGGATCATATCACAGGTCTTGTTCTCACGGATCACCGCGATGGAGATACGGGTGGGCTCGTTGGCCACCTGGACCGCGGTATTGATGATACAGCCGTTATCCTTCCCGTCTTCCCGGGCAGTGAGCAGGAACAGACCGTACGTCATATGATAGAGCGCTTTTTTATCCATACCGACCCTCCTTTTTGACGCAGACTGGGCGAGATCCGCTCCCGCCCAGTCTGTAATTCCCTGATGATCCTGATTAGCCGAAGTAACGCTTCAGCAGGCCCTCGAAAGCCTTGCCGTGACGGGCCTCGTCCCGGG
Source organism: Pseudoflavonifractor sp. HCP28S3_F10 (assembly GCF_052065415.1). Lineage (NCBI taxonomy): Bacteria > Bacillati > Bacillota > Clostridia > Eubacteriales > Oscillospiraceae > Pseudoflavonifractor > Pseudoflavonifractor sp. HCP28S3_F10. Next base: position 916 of record NZ_JBQHUB010000017.1, read on the forward strand.
CCATTTCATGCACGGTGTCGTGGATGGCGTCCAGGTTGAGAGCCTTGGCGCGCTTGGCCAGGTCGGTCTTGCCGGCGGTGGCGCCGTTCTCGGCCTCCACGCGCATCTCCAGGTTCTTCTTGGTGGAGTCGGTCACCACCTCGCCCAGCAGCTCGGCAAACTTGGCGGCGTGCTCAGCCTCCTCATAGGCGGCCTTCTCCCAGTACAGGCCGATCTCGGGATAACCCTCACGGTGCGCCACGCGGGCCATGGCCAGATACATGCCCACCTCGGAGCACTCGCCCTCAAAGTTGGCGCGCAGGTCGGCGATGATGTCCTCGGGCGCACCCTTGGCAACGCCCACCACGTGCTCGGCGGCCCAGGTCTTCTCGCCGCCCTGCTCGATGAACTTGGAAGCGGGAGCCTTGCAGATGGGGCAGAAATCGGGGGCAGCCTCACCCTCGTGGACATAACCGCAGACAGAGCAGACAAACTTCTTCATAATAATATTCCTCCTGTTTAAAAAGATATGTATTCTCCAAGAAATAAAACGGGCATCTTAACAGTAATCATTACTAATTACAGCCATAGGATATCATCTTCCGCCCGGTTCGTCAAGTCTTTTTCCCCGTTTTTTTAATTATTTTTGCTCCAGCTCTCCTAATATTTTCCGGTATCCTTCCCACCCCAGCAAGGTATTGAGCAGCTCCAGCAGCGCGTTGGCAGTGAGGTGTTCGGGCAGGTCCAGAGCCTTCAGCAGGGCCCGGCGCTTTTCTGCCGCCCCCGGCCCGCCGGAGAGCCCGTCGGCAAAAAGATCGGCCTTGGTGATGGTCCGGCCGGAAGACTCTGCCCCGGCTGTCTCGTCCAGAAAGGTGGCCCCTGCCCGGCGCAGGGCCTCTAACAGGACGGCGGGCTCCATGCCCTCCACCCCCAGCTTACCCTCTTTGCCCGGGGTACGTTTCCGGCGCTCCTTGCCGTACCGGTCCGGGATATAGGCGTGCTTGACCCACCCGGCCGGGATGCTGCCCTTGATGAAATTCCGGATCACAAAGCCAGCCCCGTCCGAGTCGGTGAGGACGATGAGCCCCCGCTGCTCCGCCAGCCGCCGCAGCAGAATGAGCTGCTCCTCCCGCTTGAAGATCCCAAAGCCAGAGGTCTCCAGGATCACCGTATCCACCACCTGGGACAGCGTGTTCTTGTCATACCGGCCCTCCACCACGATGGCCTCACGGATGCGCTGCATCTCGTTTCCTCCTTACAGGTCCTGAATGTCCATCTTTTTCATCTGAGCCCGCCGGCGGTACTTCCCCCGCCGGGCCAGGTAGATGGCCGTATACAGCGCGGTGGGGATGTTGCCCACCGCCAGGCAGAGTAGCAGCACCAGGACCACCTGGAGCGCCCCGGCGCCGGCGGTGAGGTTGAGCGCCATCAGCAGAGCGTAGGCGGCCGCCAGAACGCCGGACAGGATGGGCAGCACCCGGCCGGGCCATGGGTTTTGAATGCCGGCCAGTACATATTCCAGCACCAGTGTGGCGATGAACACCAGGGCCAGCATGATCAGGAACGTTGTCACTTTATACATCATGTTTCCTCCTTTTCCTTCCGGTAGGCGTTGATGAGCAGCCTGGCCGCCTCAAAGTCGATCTTTTCGTTGACGGCCAGCCGCTTGATCAGGGCGATATAGGGATCCTGGGCCCGCTCCTCGCTGAGCCGGATCTTCTGGATCAGTCGGTCCAGCCGCAGGCGCACAGTGGGGTAGGTCACGCCATAGCGGCTTGCCACCTCCTTCAGCGACCCGGAACAGAGCAGAAAATTGCGGATGAAAGCCACGTCCTCCTCCTCCAGCCCTGTCATCCAGTCCGGCACGACTTCAATTGACATCGAGCCTCATCCTTTCATATTATTTTTAACTATTTTAAATATACTATTTTATATTATTAAAGTCAAGATCAAAAACGGGGGACCGTCCATAGACGGTCCCCCATAAGGTCAGATTTGGGTTCCGGTCAGTCCACCGTGTAGACGCTACCAGTGTTGTTGAGGAAGGTCTGCCCGGGCATCTGCTCCTGGAACATCTTGGTGGCCTTGGGGCCGGTGCAGTGGGACAGGCCGATCTGCTGTACGCCCAGCTCCTTGAAGCGGTCGATGGTCTTCTGGATGGTGGCCTCGTCGGCGTCCAGCAGATGGAAGCCGCCGATGACGGCGTACACCTTCTCGCCGGAGCGCTCCTCAATGGTATTGACGATATTCAGGATGCCGCTGTGGGAGCAGCCGGAGAGGATGACAAGGCCCTTGCTGGTCTCCACGGCCACGGCCACTTCCTCATCAAAATCATCCACTTCGTACTCGCCGCCGGCATTTTTCTCCAGCATGTTGGGCGCCAGCTTAAAGGACTCGTCCTTGTCAAAGGAGCCGTAGACCGTCACGCCGTCAGCGATCTTGACGGTACCCGTGTCCAAGTACTCGATGGCCACGCCCCTGTCCAGCAGATCCTGCTCGGTGAAATTGATGCCCACAGGGAAATAACCCACAGTGCCGTCGGTGAAGTCAAACTTCTGGCCCACCGCGTCATAGTAGTACTTTTCACCGGCCTTGTCAAAGAAGTCCTTTTTCACGAAAAGGGTCTTGTTCTCGGCGCCATAGGTATCAAAATAGGGGATCACGCCGCCGCAGTGGTCGTAATGGGAATGGCTCAGGACCATCTTGTTGCAGTCAGCCAGATCGATGCCCAGGGCCTTGGCATTTTTCAGGAACTGGCCGGCCTTGGCAGTATCAAAGATGATCTTGTCGTTGGCGGTCTCGATGATGGCGGAGAAACCGAACTCCTTGTCCAGTGCGGTGTTGCTGCCGTTGTTGTTCTCGGCCAGCGTGGTGATCTTGACCTCGTCGGCCTTCGTGATCCGGATAGCGGAATCGTCATAGTCAAAGTCCACCTTGAACCCCAGCTTCTCCGCCAGGGCGCGCAGACCGATGGTAGTGACGCCGTTGGCCGTATTGCCCGTCAGCGCAGTCTCTTCCCCGTTGACGAAGATGGGGTAGATGGAGCGGGCGCCAGCTGCCACGCCAAGCGTCAGTGTCAGCGCCAAGATGGAAGCCACAGCCGCGATCACCTTTTTCTTGCCTTTCATCAAACCTTCTCCTTTCTTCAGACCGGTATTTCCAGTCTTTTCCCTGAATTCAGTATACTGCCTTGCGCTGTACAATTCAAATTCGTTGTATATATATATCCGTGTCAAACTATTGGCCATATATATAATACCGGCCGCCGGGCGCCGGTACTTTGCCCATCCGTACTTTCCTCTTGTAAGCAATGGGGAAGAGTGGTATAATATTGCGACTAAAATTACAAGGGAGAGGCAAAAGCATGACTTACAAAGAAGAATTCATTACCTTTATGGTTCGTTCCGGTGTGCTCACCTTCGGCGACTTCACCACCAAGTCCGGCCGCAAGACCCCTTATTTCATCAACACCGGCAACTACAAGACCGGCGCCCAGGCCGCCAAGCTGGGGGACTACTACGCCGCCTGTATCCAGGAGAACCTGCCCGACGGCGTGACCTGCCTGTTCGGCCCCGCCTACAAGGGCATTCCTCTGGCCGTCACCGCCGCCGCTTCCCTGTACCGCAATTACGACCGTGACCTGCCCTACTGCTTCAACCGCAAGGAGGCCAAGGACCACGGCGAGGGCGGCTCCATGGTGGGCTACAAGCCCCAGGACGGGGACGATGTGGTCATCGTGGAGGACGTGGTCACCGCTGGCACCGCCGTGCGGGAGACCATCGAGCTCTTCAAGCACGTGGCCAAGGTCAACATGAAGGCCCTCATCGTCTCGGTGGACCGCATGGAGCGGGGCACCCGGGACTGCTCCACTCTGGACGAGCTGCGCTCCGACTACGGCATCCAGGTCTATCCCATCGTCACCGTGCGGGAGATCATCTCCTTCCTGCACAACCGCCCGGTGGACGGCAAGGTCTACATCGATGATGAAATGAAGGCCCGCATGGAGGCCTATCTGGAGCAGTACGGGGCCAGGAGCTGATACCCCCTCGTCCCCCTCGGAGAGCATGGGGGGCTCGGGGGGGAACGGGTGCCCCCCGGAACACGCGGCGCGCGCAGCGCCCATTTTTCCCGCAGGAAAAATCCGCGTGTTGGATGGAGGCCTGTCTGGAGCAGTACGGGGCCAGGGCCTGATATCCCGCGGCATGAAATGAAGAGAGGAGGTCCGGCCATGGGCATGCACGACGGCCACCGGCAGCGCCTGAAAACCGAATTTCTGGCCCGGCCGGACTCCTTTCCCGACCACAAGGCTCTGGAGCTGCTGCTCTTCTACGCCAATCCCAGAAGCGACACCAATCCCCTGGCCCACGCCCTGATGGACCGCTTCGGCTCCCTGGCCGGGGTGCTGGACGCCTCTCCCGCCGAGCTGCAGAAGGTCCCCGGCGTGGGGGAGCACGCCGCCGTGCTCCTGAAATGCGTGAAGGAGCTCAGCGGCCGCTACCTGGCAGGCCGCACGGGGATGGACAACATCGTGGACAGCTCCCGCACCGCCTTTTCCGTTCTGCGGCCCTACTTTTTCGGCGCCCGGAACGAGCGGGTGTGCGTTTTATGCATGGACGGTAAACGGAAGCTGCTGGGCGTGCGCCAGGTGGCCGAGGGGAATGTGAACGCGGTGGAGGTGACCACACGGCTCATCGTGGAGGCCGCCCTCTCCCTCAACGCCACCGGCCTGATCCTGGCCCACAACCATGTCAGCGGCCTGGCCCTCCCCTCGCCGGAGGACAGGGCCACCACCCTTCACCTGCGGGATGTGCTCTCCCGGGTGGGTGTGGAGCTGGACGACCACATTATTTTTACCGATGATGACGCAGTCTCTCTGCGGGACAGCGGCTTTTTCAGCAGTATTTAGTCTGTTACACTTGAATTAGAACGTGCGTTCTGGTACAATAGTTTCACTTGGCGAGCCGCTGCGTCAGCGGCGGAGAGCCTAGTGAATCTTGTGCCTGTGGTACAATAGTTTCACTTGGCGAGCCGCCGCGTCAGCGGCGGAGAGCCTGGTAAAACTTGTGCCTGTGGTACAACGGATGCACGTATGCCGCGGGGAGATGTGGGTACACGTCGCCCCGCGCCGCATTTATGCCGCATTGACAGGAGGTGCCCGTATGCCGGAATTTCAGGTCGTATCCGAATACCAGCCCGCCGGAGACCAGCCCGAGGCCATCGACGCCCTGGCCAGGGGCGTGGAGATGGGGCTTCAGGAGCAGACCCTGCTGGGTGTTACCGGATCAGGTAAGACCTTCACCATGGCCAAGGTCATCGAAAAAGTCCAGCGCCCCACCCTGGTGCTGGCCCACAACAAAACCCTGGCCGCCCAGCTCTGCGCCGAGTTCCGGGAGTTCTTCCCCCACAACGCGGTGGAGTACTTTGTATCCTACTATGACTACTACCAGCCCGAGGCCTATATTCCCCACACCGACACCTATATTGAGAAGGACTCCGCCACCAACGACGAGATCGACCGGCTGCGCCTTTCCGCCACCTGCGCCCTGCTGGAGCGGCGGGACGTGATCGTGGTGGCCTCGGTGTCCTGCATCTACGGTCTGGGTGAGCCCGAGGACTTTGCCAAGATGATGATCTCCCTCCGGGTGGGGGCCACCCTGGAGCGGGACGAATTTCTCAAGCGGCTGGTGGATATCCGCTACGAGCGCAACGACATCGCCTTTGAGCGCAATATGTTCCGGGTCCGGGGGGACACGGTGGAGGTCTTCCCCGCCTACTGGAAGGACACCGCCATCCGGGTGGAGTTCTTCGGGGACGAGATCGACCGCATCAGCGAGATCAACGTGGTCACGGGAACCCCCATCCGCACCCTGAACCACATCCCCATCTGGCCCGCCACCCACTATGTCACCCCCAAGGAGAAGATGGACGCCGCCATCAGCAGCATCTACCAGGAGCTGGAGGAGCGAGTGGCCTTCTTCAAGGAACACGACCAGCTGGTGGAGGCCCAGCGCCTCAAGCAGCGGGTGATGTACGACATCGAGATGATGCAGGAGCTGGGCTACTGCTCGGGCATCGAGAACTATTCCCGGGTCATCGAGGGCCGGCCGGTAGGCTCGCCTCCCCACACCCTGCTGGACTACTTTCCCAAGGACTTCGTGCTCTTCATCGACGAGAGCCATGTGACGCTGCCCCAGGTCCGGGCCATGTACAACGGCGACCACGCCCGCAAGACCACCCTGGTGGATTATGGCTTCCGTCTGCCCTGCGCCTTTGATAACCGCCCGTTGAAATTTGAGGAGTTTGAACAGCGTCTGAATCAGGTGATCTACGTCTCGGCCACCCCCGGCGAGTACGAGCGCACCCGCTCGGGCCAGATCGTGGAGCAGGTCATCCGGCCCACCGGACTGCTGGACCCCCGCATCGAGGTCCGCCCCGTGGAGGGCCAGATCGACGACCTGATCGGCGAGATCAACGAGCGCACGGCGCGGAAGGAGCGGGTGCTGGTCACCACCCTCACCAAGAAGATGGCCGAGGATCTGACCGCCTATCTCACCAACGCGGGCATCAAGGTCCGCTATATGCACCACGATATCGACACCATCGAGCGCATGGAGATCATCCGGGACCTGCGCCTGGGCAATTTCGACGTGCTGGTGGGCATCAACCTGCTGCGGGAGGGTCTGGACCTGCCCGAGGTCAGTCTGGTGGCCATTCTGGACGCCGATAAGGAGGGCTTCCTCCGCTCCGAGACCTCCCTCATCCAGACCATCGGCCGGGCCGCCCGCAACGCCGAGGGTCTGGTCATCATGTACGCCGACAAAATCACCCCCTCCATGCGCATGGCCATCGACGAGACCGAGCGCCGCCGTCAAAAGCAGGACGCCTTCAACCGGGCCCACGGCATTGTGCCCAGGACCGTCATCAAGAGCGTGCGGGACACCATCAAGCTCTCCGAGGGCGCCGAGAAGGACCGGGATGCCAAGCGCGCCGGCAAGATGACCCGGGCAGAGCGGGAGGAGGCCATTAAGAAGCTGGAGCGGGAGATGAAGGACGCCTCCAAGCGCCTGGAATTCGAGTACGCCGCCATCCTGCGGGACCGCATCATCGAGCTGCGGGGCGAGAAGTGACGGCGGAGATCTGTTATTATGGAAAGGGAGTGTGAAGCATGAAGTATGACTGGCTGGACGGATACCTGCGCTCCATGCCCGGCGCAGAGCACGACTACAAACTGGAGTGGCAGTGGGACCGCTACATGGTCCGGGGCAAACTGTTCGCCGCGATCTGCACCCCCGGCCCGGAATACAAGCCGCCCTACAGCGGCCACCCCCTTATCAACCTGAAATGCGACTCCCGGCTCTCCGCAGGCTTCCGGGAGTCGTATCCGGAGATCCTGCCCGGATTTTACATGGACAAGCGGACCTGGATCGCCGTGCCGCTGGACGGCGGAATACCCGAAGCGGTGCTGCGGGACCTGTGCGGTCTGTCCTATAAGCTGGTGGTGGAAAAGCTGCCCAAGTATGTACAAAAACAGCTTGAGGAGGAAAGGCTATGAACCGGTGGAGCAGATGGACCGGGCTGGACCGTTTCCAGAAGGTCCTGCTCCTTGTGCTCTCCGCCATGGCGGCGGTCTTTGCGGTGCTCTATGGGGTCACGGTCTCCAAAGTGGGCTTTCTCTACCGGGACGTCATTCTGGTCCCCCATACCCAGGATGGAAGCACGATCTACGCCGGGAAGCTCCAGGGCGCTGAGGCCGCGTTCACCGTGACGGCGGACAAGACGGTGACCTTCCGCTGGGGAGACCGGGAATACGGCCCCTACACCGCCGCAGAGGACCCCAGCGCCATCCCCAAAGACGATGAGAGCGGCATGAGTGAGCTGATGACCGGCGTGGAGCTTCTCTGCGGAGACGAGGTCCTGTTCCGGGGCGGCGTGCTCCGAAACGGAGCCACCTGGATGCTCTTCAACGAGGACGGCAGCTGGGCGGACCTCGGCATCTACGCCACCATGAGCGACGGAACGGTCATCGACGGCGACGGCAATGAGGTGGACCAGATGGAGCCCTCTCCCCAGGCCATCCTCAGGCTCATGGACGGGCCTGGGCTGACCCACAGGGGGAGCCTGCCCGCCTATTTCGGCGGTGTGCTGCTCTCCTTTCTGGTGGGGCTCTCCATTCTCTTTGCCGACGAGCTCTTCCGCTGGGACCTGCGCTTCCGCATCCGGAGCCCGGAGTCCGCCGAGCCCTCGGACTGGGAGCTTTTCAGCCGGAAGCTGGGCTGGACCGTGGCCGTCATCCTGATCTTCGTGCTCTATCTCATCGGACTGACCGACGTCCCATAGCGGGCCCGGCCGGCCGCACCTTCCGCCTCCGGGCGGGGAACAACTCTTGATACAAGGAAGGGACTTTATGCTCGACCATATCTACGTCAAAGGCGCACGGGAGAACAATCTGAAAAATGTGGACGTGAATATTCCCCGGGACAAGCTGGTGGTGCTCACGGGCCTCTCCGGCTCGGGCAAGTCCAGCCTGGCCTTCGACACCATCTACGCCGAGGGGCAGCGCCGGTATGTGGAGTCCCTCTCCTCTTACGCCCGCATGTTCCTGGGCCAGATGGAGAAGCCCGATGTGGACTACATCGACGGCCTCTCCCCCGCCATCTCCATCGACCAGAAGACCACCAGCAAAAACCCCCGCTCCACCGTGGGCACCGTCACCGAGATCTACGACTACCTCCGCCTGCTGTGGGCCCGGGTGGGCACCCCCCACTGCCCCAAGTGCGGCAAGGAGATCAGGCAGCAGACCATCGATCAGATCATCGACCAGGTGCTCGCCCTGCCCGAAGGCACCCGCATCCAGGTCATGGCCCCCGTCATCCGCGGCAAGAAGGGCACCCACCAGAAGATCTTTGAGGACGCCCGGAAGTCGGGCTATGTCCGCTGCCGGGCCGACGGCTCCCTCTACGACCTGACCGAGGACATCCCCCTGGACAAGAACAAGAAGCACAACATCGAGATCGTGGTGGACCGCCTGGTCATCCGGGACGACGTGGCCCGCCGCCTGACCGACAGCGTAGAAGTGGCTTCCAACCTCTCCGGCGGCCTGGTGGTCATCAATATCGTGGGGGAGGACCGGGACATCCTGTTCTCTCAGAACTACGCCTGCGAGGACTGCGGCATCTCCATTGAGGAGCTCTCCCCCCGCATGTTCTCCTTCAACAACCCCTTCGGCGCCTGCCCCACCTGCACCGGGCTGGGCTCCCAGCTCAAGGTGGACCCCGACCTGGTCATTCCCAACAAGGACCTCTCCATCCTGGAGGGAGCCATCACCGCCTCGGGCTGGAACAACATCAAGGGAGACGGCATCTCCCGGATGTATTTCGACGCCCTGGCCAAGCAGTACAAGTTCAAGCTGACCACCCCGGTGAAGGACCTGCCCCCCGAGGTGCTGGACGTGATCCTCTACGGCACCAGGGGAGAAAAGCTGAAGCTCACCTACCAGCGGGAGAACGGCAAGGGCACCCTGATGCAGGCCTTTGAGGGCATCTGCAACAATCTGGAGCGGCGCTACAGGGAGACCCAGTCCGATGCCTCCCGCCGGGAGCTGGAGGACTGCATGAGCGAGCGTCCCTGCCCCGACTGCGGCGGCAAGCGCCTGCGGAAGGAGGCCCTGGCCGTCACGGTGGGGGGCATCAATATCGACGAATTCTGCCGCAAATCCGTAAATGACGCCCTGGACTTCATCGAGCATCTGGAGCTCTCCCCTCAGAAGATGCTCATCGCCGACCGCATTCTCAAGGAGATCAGGTCCCGCCTGGGCTTCCTCCAGTCGGTGGGCCTGCAGTACCTGACTCTCTCCCGCTCGGCCGCCACATTGTCCGGCGGCGAGAGCCAGCGCATCCGGCTGGCCACCCAGATCGGTTCCTCCCTGATGGGGGTACTCTATATCCTGGACGAACCCTCCATCGGCCTGCACCAGCGGGACAACGACAAGCTGCTCTCCACCTTGAAGCACCTGCGGGACCTGGGCAACACCCTGCTGGTGGTGGAGCACGACGAGGACACCATGCGCGCCGCCGATTTCATCGTGGACGTGGGCCCGGGCGCCGGCGTCCACGGCGGACAGATCGTGGCCGCCGGTACCGCCGAGGAGGTCATGAACACCCCCGGCTCCATCACCGGCGACTACCTGTCCGGCCGGAAGAAGATCCCCGTTCCCAAGGAGCGGCGGAAGGGCAGCGGCAAGTTCCTCACCATCCGCGGGGCGTCGGAAAACAACCTGCAGCATGTGGACGTGTCCATCCCCCTGGGGGCCTTCACCTGCGTCACCGGCGTGTCCGGCTCGGGCAAGTCCTCCCTGGTCAATGAGATCCTCTACAAGCGCCTGGCCGCCGACCTGAACCGGGCCAAGACCCGGGCCGGGAAGCACGACGCCATCGAGGGGGAGGAATTTCTGGACAAGGTCATCAACATCGACCAGTCCCCCATCGGACGCACCCCCCGCTCCAACCCGGCCACCTATACCGGGCTCTTCAACGACATCCGGGACCTCTTTGCCTCCACCCAGGACGCCAAGACCAGGGGCTATGGGCCCGGCCGCTTCTCCTTCAACGTCCGGGGCGGCCGGTGCGAGGCCTGCTCGGGCGACGGCCTTATCAAGATCGAGATGCACTTCCTGCCCGACATCTATGTTCCCTGCGAGGTGTGCAAGGGCAAGCGCTACAACCGGGAGACCCTGGAGGTCCGCTACAAGGGCAAGAACATCCACGAGGTGCTGGAGATGACGGTGGAGGAGGCCCTGGGCTTCTTTGAGAACCTGCCCCGGCTCTACAACAAGGTCCAGACCCTCTACGAGGTGGGCCTGGGCTATGTGAAGCTGGGCCAGCCCTCCACCACCCTCTCCGGCGGCGAGGCACAGCGGGTCAAGCTGGCCACTGAGCTGGCCAAGCGCTCCACCGGCCAGACCATCTATATCCTGGACGAGCCCACCACCGGCCTCCACTCCGCCGACGTCCACAAGCTCATCGAGGTTCTGCAGAAGCTGGTGGACGCGGGCAACACCGTGGTGGTCATCGAGCACAACCTGGATGTGATCAAGACCGCCGACCATATCATCGACCTGGGCCCCGAGGGAGGCGACGGCGGCGGCAGCATCGTCTGCACTGGCACGCCGGAGGAGGTGGCCGCCTGCGCCGCCTCCTATACCGGGCAGTATCTCAAGCGGATGCTGTGAGCAAATACCGCCGGCGCCGCCCTTTCAAGCGTTTTGCCACAGGCAAAACCTTGATGCCGGACGGATTCACTCCGTCCGAGCAGATAAAAAGCGCGGGGCCCCCGCACGGCCAACGCCGGGCGGGGAACGGCGACGGCGGCGGCAGCATCGTCTGCACCGGCACGCCGGAGGAGGTGGCCGCCTGCGCCGCCTCCTACACCGGGCAGTACCTGAAACGGATGCTGTGATACCCCTATCGGGAGGCCACGGCGATCCGAATACGGCAAAGGCCGCCGCAGAGATCTTCTGCGGCGGCCTTTTTTCTTGTTTTCCGTGTCCCGGTTCAGCCCGAGCAGCGGACCACACAGGTGAGGGTCTGGCCGTTGATGGTACAGGTCAGGGTGGTGTTGCCCTTGCCCACCATGGTGACCAGTCCGGTCTCGCTGACGGTGGCCACGGCGGTGTTGCCGATAGACCAGACCGGGGTCCCGGTGGCGCCCGAGACACTCATCTGAACCGTGGTTCCGGCACGCATGGTAAAGTCGCTGTAGTTGAGCTTGGCATTGGAGGAAGTGGTCCCGCCGCCGGAGGGTGCGGTGCTGGGGACCACGGCGGTCCCGGCACCGGCCGGGGCCTCAAAACTGCACCGGGCGATGCAGGTCTGGCTGACCTGGGTACCCTTGAGGGTAGCCGTGATGGTGGCCCGGCCCACACCGTTGACCTTTCCGATGGCCTTGACGTTGCCATTCTCGTCCACGCTCACCACCTCGGGATTGCTGCTGGTCCACTCGATGTAGCCCTTGCTCCCGGCGGGAGTGAAGGTGACCTTGATGGGATGGCTCTCACCGTAGAAGCTCATGGTGAAGTCGCTCTTGTCCAGCGTGAATCCTGTGGCGGTCTGGTCTGCGGGGACCGCAGGCTCCGGCTGGGTGCTGGGCTCAGCAGAAGGCGGAGTGGAGGCCGTGGGCGCGGGCGTGGCCGAGGTGGCAGGCGGGGTCTTTCCCTTGTCGATCATGGGCTTTACGATGGAGACCACGATGCACACCGCCGCCACGATGAGGGCCAGCGAGAGGATCGTGGTGAAAATTTTCATGGGAGAGGGGCCGCTGGAGTAACCGCCGCCCCGGTTATTGGTCCGCTTTCCCCGTTTCCTGCGGGGGGACGCTCCCTCCTCCTCCGGCGGACGTCCGTCGCAGAAGGGGCAGCGTTTATAGGTAGAGGCGTAATCTTCGCCGCAGATATCACAGTGAATAGTCTGATGCCGGCTTCCCGTAGGCGTTCTGGCCATAAAATTCCCTCCAAACTGACTGATTCTCCTATTATTTTACACGGCAAAGAAAGCCCCGTCAACGTTCGGGGACAAAATGTAAAACTTTTTTAACGATTAGCCGGCGCCGGATGGTTCTTCACCGGAGCTGCCAATTCCATGAGGAAGGTGACGAGCAGCTCCTGTCCGCTGGCGCCGGTGGATTTCATGGCCAGGTCCACCTCTCCGCACCGGATCACCGCCCGGCGGCACCAAGGGAGGGAGAACTTCCGGGCGGCGTTCATCAGCTTCTCCGCCGGGTAGGAGTTGCGCATGCCCCACTGCTCCATGAGATACGCCGTACCCTTCTTGTGCTCCAGGGCCAGACGGGCGGAGTAGAGCTGCCGCAGCTGCTTGCCCAGCACCGCCAGGAGTTTGATGGGGGCCTCCTGCATGTGGAACAGGTCCCCCAGCACCGAGGCCGCCCGGTCAAAATTGCCGGCGGCGATGGCATCGGTCATCTGAAAGACCACCGCGTCCAGCTGGGGGGTGGCCACCGCGTCGATATCCGCCCGGGTGACCCGGTGGTTTTTCGCATAGGCCCCCACCTTGCCAATCTCGGAGATCAGGCCATTCATCAGGTCGCCGCAGAGGAACATGAGGTATTTGGCGTCCTCCGTGCCGATATCGTGGTCCAAAGCCCGGAAGCGGCGGGAAATCCAGTCCACCAGGTCGTCCTGGCCCTGCCGGTTGAAGGGGACCACGCTGCCCCTGGCCTTGATGACCCCCGCCAGTTTGGTGCGGGCGTCGGCCTTGTACTCGATGAGGTCGTAGACAAAGACCAGGCACACGTAGTCCGGCAGGTCGGAGAGGACCTTGATGAGTCCCTCCTTGTCTCCCTTGTAGAGATCAAAGTCGCTGACCACGATAAGGGTGCGGCTGCTCATCATGGGCAGGCAGTCCACCAGCTCCTGGAGCTTCTTCACGTCGAACTCCTTGCCCGACAGGGTGTGGAGATTGAACTCCTCCATGCCCGCCGGCAGCAGCTTCTCCTTCATCCGCCCCAGGTAAAAGTCCCGCAGATAGGACTCCTCCCCGTGGAAGATGTAGAGCTGGCCGATGCTGTCCTCGGCGATGTCCTTTTTCAATTTCTGATAGGCGGAGTTGTCCGTCTTTCCTTTGGGCGGCATGGCCACCTCCCCTTTCTTCCCTGTCAGCGCACCCGGAAGGTGATCCTTCCCATCCAGTCGGTGCGGTAGATGTCGCAGCCCGCGGCGGCCAGCCGCTCCAGCGTGCCGGCATCGGGCTGGCCATAGGAATTGTACCCCACCGAGACGGCGGCATATTCCGGCCGGACCGCCGACAGCAGTTCCGGCGAAACGGCATAGCGGGAGCCGTGGTGCCCCGCCAGCAGCAGTTCGATATCAGGCAGGTCCCCGTACTTCACCAGCCGCTTTTCCACCGCCATGTTCATGTCTCCGGTGATGAGGACGTCAAAATCATCCAGCGTGCACAGCACGCTCAGCCCCTCCTCGTTGGCGCCCCCGTCCCCCAGGGGCCGGTACAGCCGGAGGGAGGCCGCGCCCAGGGAAGCGGTCCCGTTCTCCCGCAGGAAAACGATTTCCGTCCCTTTCTCCTCCGCCAGCGCCAGGATCTCCCGCCGGAGCGGGTCCTCCGGCTCCACATCGGGGACCGCCAGGATCCCCACCTCCATCCGCTCCAGCAGCTCGGGCACGCCCCCGGCGTGGTCGGCGTGGAAATGGGTGAGGACCAGCAGGTCCAGACGGCGGTGGCCGGTGCTCTGGAAGTAATCCGCCGCCACATCCCCCGGATCCCGGCGGCTGTTCCCGCCGCAGTCCACCAGTGCGGTGCGTCCCCGGGACGCAAAGGCCACGCTCTGCCCCTGGCCCACGTCCAGTACCGACACTGTCAGCGGGTACATCCGCTCCTCGGCGGCGGTGCACACCAGCGCGGCGCACAATGCGCAGACACAGGCGCAGGCCGGCAGGATGGGCCGGGGCTTTCCTTTCTTCCGCAGCAGCAGTGCCGACAGGAGGATCAGATAGACCAGCAGCAGCCAGCCCCGAAGATAGACGTTCTCCAGCCGCACCGAGGCAAAGGGCAGGGCGGACAGTTTTCCGGCCACCCACAGTACATACCCCGCCGGCAGGGCAAAGACCTTTCCCAGAAAGGCGGCCAGCCCGCTGTGGAGCAGGCCAAGAAGAGCGCTCCCCAGTCCCCCGGCAAAGGTGAGCGCCGCCGCCCACAGGGCCAGCAGATTGGCCAGGGGCGAGACAAGAGAGAGACTGCCGAAATAGAGGGCGGTCAGAGGCACGGTAAAGACCAGCGCCCCCACTGTCGCACTCAGTCCGGCGGCAATGGTCCGGAGCAGATGGGCCAACATCCCGCGCAGGCCGGTGCGCCCGGACGGCAGCCGGTCCGTCCACGTCCGGAAGAGCCGCCCGGAGCAGCAATGGATCCCTGCCGCCGCCGCAAAAGAGAGCTGCAGGCCGATCCCCGCTCCGGCATAGGGGTTTTGGAGCAGGATCAGCAGCAGCGCGGCGGACAGGGAGGTGGGCTTGTCGTCCTCCCGCCCCAGCAGGGGCGCCAGCATCAGCATGGACTGGAGAAAGGCTGCCCGCAGCACCGACGGCGTATACCCCGCCACTCCCGCGAACAGGGCCATGAGCAGGATGGTGCATGCCGCCGTCCTGCGGCGGTTGCGTCCCATCAGGCGAATGGAAAATCCCGCCAGGAAGGAGACATGCAGGCCGGACACCGCCACCGTGTGGGCCAGTCCGGAGCGCTGGAGGGCGGTATAGGTCCCGGTATCCAGTCCGCTTTTGTCACCGGTCACCAGACCGGTGACAAGGTGCGCCACCTCCGCCGGGAAGGCGGAGGTGATGAGCTCTTTCAGTCTCGCGCTCCACAAAACCGGCCAAAAGCGGAGGGAAACGCCCTCCGGTGAGGTGATCTTGAAATCCTTTTTGGCATTCAAAGTCAGAAAAATACTTTTTGTATAGAAATAGTCGGTCTCCTCGCCGCCCGACACATTGGCCAGACGCGGGGTCATCTCCCCCGAGACCCGGTCCCCGGGCCGCAGGAAGGAATATTCTTCACCGGCGTAGAGCACGGCGCCCAGCCGTTTCCCGTCTCCGGTATCCAGCTCGGCATCCACTGCCACGCCGTACCGCGTGGTCCGGGGCAGACCGGTGATGAGCGCTGTATAGACGCCCCGCGCCCCGTCCAGCCGCCGGGCGGGGACCAAAGTGCGGGCCTGAAAGCCCGCCGTCCACAGAAAGCCCAGGGCCAGTCCCAGGCAGACCAGCCGCAGCCGCAGGCCCCGCCGGCTTTTCATCAGAAAGGCTCCGCCGCCCATCAGGGCGCACACCGCCCCCAGGCCGGGGAGCACCCCCTCCGGCAGCAGCAGCACCGAGAGCAGCATGGCTGCCGAGCAGGAGACGGCGAAGATACACAGCTTACGCACGCTCGCCCGCTTCCGCCCTTTCCTCCGGCTCCCGCAGGTCGGCCGCCGTCAGGGCCATCAGGTCCTCCCGGGTAGGGGCCTCCAGCAGGGCCACCCGGTCGGCCTGACGGGCCACCGCTTTCTCAAAGAGGTTGCGCACATCCCGGGCGTTGCCGAAGTTCTCGTCCCGCTCCTCATAGAGCTCCCGGAGCATGCCGGCCCCCAGTTTCTCCGCCTCAGCGTCCAGCGTGTAGCCGTTTTTGGCGCACATGGAACGGAGGATCTCCATCAGCTGCTCGCCGGTGTAGTCCTCAAAATAGAAATACTTGTTGAACCGGCTCTCCAGGCCGGGATTGGAGTGGATGAACTTCCCCATCAGCCCGGTATACCCCGCCACGATGACGATCAGGTCCTTCCGGTGGTCCTCCATGTTCTTGAGCAGGACCTCAATGGCCTCGTGGCCGAAGTCGTTGGCGTTCTCCTGGTTCACCAGGGCATAGGCCTCGTCGATAAAGAGCACGCCGCCCAGGGCCTTCTGCACCGCCTCGTTGGTCTTGATGGCGGTCTGGCCCACGAAGCCGGCCACCAGGCCGGAGCGGTCCACCTCCACCAGCTGCCCCTTGGAGAGGACGCCGATGGCGTGGTAGATTTTGGCCAGCAGGCGGGCCACCGTGGTCTTACCGGTGCCCGGGTTGCCCATGAACACCAGATGGAGGGACATGGGCGGCACCGGTAACCCCTTCTCCTCCCGCAGCCTGCGCACCTTGACCAGATTGATGAGGCTCTTCACGTCGGCCTTCACCTTCTCCAGACCGCAGAGGCCGTCCAGCTCGGCCAGCAGCTCCTCCACGGTGGGCTCAGGCTCCTGCGCCTGCTCCGCCGCCGGTTCCTCTGCCTGCGCCTTTTCGCTCTCCTTCACAGAGGCGGCGGTCTCGGCCGGGCCCTGCCCCGCCTTCTGCTCCGGCCGCCGGGTCACGAACTCCCGGGGGTCCAGTCCGGCCCGGTCCCCCTTCAGCCCGTCGCCCCGGCACAGGGCCTC
The DNA here is from genome assembly GCF_052065415.1 of Pseudoflavonifractor sp. HCP28S3_F10. Lineage (NCBI taxonomy): Bacteria > Bacillati > Bacillota > Clostridia > Eubacteriales > Oscillospiraceae > Pseudoflavonifractor > Pseudoflavonifractor sp. HCP28S3_F10. Next base: position 17,852 of record NZ_JBQHUB010000017.1, read on the forward strand.
CAGCGCCCCGGCGCAGTCCTCGGCAAAGCCGGCCTCCTCCTCGCTGACGCAGTCGTCCACCGCGGCGAAGAGCAGGATCATCAGGGTGGTCAGGTCGATGAAGCGCCGGGCCAGATCGGTGCCCGAAACCTTGTCGCAGGCCCGCATCCGGGCAAAAAAGTCGGGCGCCTGGAAGCCGGGGTACTCCCCCACGGCGGTGGACAGCTCCCAGAACAGGATGGAGGGCACCGGGTTGCCCCTGGTATAGACGGCGTTGTAGTACTCCACGTGCCGGGGAGTCACGGCGCTCCCGTCCCGCTGCCACACGCCCAGGGCACAGGCCCTGAAAAAGACGTCGGCCTCCTGGCCGAACCGCAGGCGGAGCGTGGGCTCCGTGATCTGCCGGCGGAAGGCGTCCACGCCCTCCGCATACTGCTTGTGTACCGCCGCCGCGGTCATGGAACCTTTCATACGGTCCACCTCTTCTTTTCAATCAACACGGGCCGCCCCGCTGTATCGTTTTGTTTCATTATACTGAAAAGCGCCCCCGGATGCAAGGCCGCGGAGCTCTGCCGCCGCCGGGTGAAAAAATATCCCCCGCCGGCGCAACAATTTCCTTCTTCCTATCGTTTATTAGGGTGAAGGGAGGAGAAGGCATGACAGATCCCAACCGGTTGGAGCTTCTGGTCAAAACCCACGAACAAACGCTGTACCGGGCGGCGGCGGCCATCCTGGGGGACGCCCACGAGGCCGAGGACGCAGTGCAGGACGCCTTTCTGGCATGGCTGGAAAAGACGCCCTCCTGCCCCGACGCCGCCCATGAGCGGGCGTGGCTGCTGCGGGTGACGGTGAACGGCTGCAAGAGCCGCCTCCGCTCCCCCTGGCGGCGGCGCACCGCCCCGCTGCCGGAGAGCTATCCCGCCGCCACGCCGGAGGAGCACGCGGCCCTGGACGTGGTGCTCTCCCTGCCACCAAAAGAGCGGGCCACCGTCCACCTCTTCTACTACGAGGGCTATCAGACGGCGGAGATCGCCGCCATCCTGGGGGAACGTGAGGGCACTGTCCGCTCCCGCCTCTCCCGCTGCCGCAAAAAACTGCGGGACATGCTCACCGATGATATGTGACAGAAAGGAGTCTTTTATGAGAGACTATCGTACCTATATGGACCGGGTGCGGCTCTCCCCCATGGCCCACCTGGACCTGATGGAGGCCCTGGAGACCGGCAGTCCCAGGCGCTCCCACCGCCGGGGACTGTGGGCCGCGGGACTGGCCGCCTGTCTCGTATTGGCCGCCGCCATCGGCTGGAGCCTGTGGCCGGCCTCCGATCCCGGGGCCGCCCTGCTCCCCGGGTCGGCGGACCCACTTCCCGCGCCCTCCGCTCCATCCGCTTCCGCGCCCGCCCCGGAGCCCTCTTCCTATGCCCAGTCGTACGACCCGGAGGCGCTCTCTCTGCTGGTGCCCGCCCTGCCGGAAGGGTACGCCTTTACCATGGAGGGGCTCATCCTCCCCGACCTGACCGGCCAGCCCTGCGTGACCGTCTGCTACGCCCCCCTGGCCGGCAGCACCACCCGGGACCTGACCGCACAGGAGATGCTGGACCTCTTCTCCGCCTCTCGGCCCGACTATCTGGCCCTGCTGGGGTGGGAGGGCTTTACCCTCACCGGCTCCTGCACCACCCTGCCTGACGGGCAGCTCTTTTCGGCTGCTGTCCGGGGCTCCCGCGGGAGTTCCTCCTTCTCCCTCACCCTCTTCCCCGGTCAGGAGCCTCTGGTGGAGGAGCAGTACGAACATGTCCCCGCCTTTGACAAAAACGGTATGGAGGTTATCGCCTATTTCCTCCGCGAGGACCGGGACGGGGACGGCGGTCCCGAGTATCATTACCGGGCCCATTTCCTGTACGGAGACATGGGGGTCTCCTACCAGTCGGTGAGCCCCGACGAAGGGCTCAGCCAGCTGCTCCTCAAGGAAGTGCTTCGGGTATTTACCGGGGAGCACGGCTTCCTGGCCTTTGGAGCGCTGCCCGCTCCCTCCGCCCAGGCCGCATCCCGGGAGGTGACGCTGGAGGAAGCTGCCTCCACCCCCATGGGCGCTTTTCTTCCCGCGCCGCCCCGGCGCTTCACCCTCTCCCGCGCGGAGCTGACCGGGGAGACCGACACACAGTGCCGGCAGCTCACCGCAGGCTGGGCACACGGTTATGACTATGTGGAGGTCTCCCTCTGTCTCTTCCCGCCCCACGCCAAGCTGCCCGCCCCGGACTTTGAGCCCGGGGACCTGGACACGGAGATCCTGTCCGCATGGGGCGCCTATGTGGAGGATGACGCAGGGGACGTGCCCGGCTGGCGCTATCCCGCCTTCACCCTCCACTACCCCTGCGGGGATTCCACCGTGGCCGCCACGTACACCATCAAGGGCCTGACTCCGGAGGAGGTGGCCCGGGCCATCCCCGCCGCCTGAGGTGGACGGCGGGAGAGCCCCGCCCTGCACGGGGGTTCTCCCCCTGCGCAAAAAAACTCGCTGCCCCGGGGGGCAGCGAGTTTTTTACATGCAATGCTTACCGGGGGCGCAGCCCCCTGTTCCGTCAGGCCTCGTCTTCGATCAGGCCGTAGCCGCCGTCGTTGCGCTTGTAGACCACCGAGAAGGCGCCGTCGGCGTCGATATTCTTGAAGGCGAAGAACGCGTGGTCCACCAGGTTCATCTGGAGCACCGCCTCCTCCACCGTCATGGGCTTGATGGGGAACTTCTTGGTGCGGACGATGCTGAAATCCTCCTCCTCCGTCTCAGGCGCGAAGGAGGACTCCTCTTCGTCCACGGTGCGGACAAAGGCGTCCTGACGCAGGCGCTTCTCCAGGCGCGCCTTGTTCTTGCGGATCTGGCGCTCCACCGAGGCCACCGCCGCGTCGATGGTGGCGAACATATCGGACGTGCTCTCGGCCACGCGGATGATGGTGCCGCCGGAACGGACGGTCAACTCCACGTTGTTGCGGCCCTTTTCAACACTAAAGACAACGGCAGCCTCCGCATCCGCCTTGAAATAGCGGTCCAGCTTACCTACTTTCTTTTCCGCGTAGGCGTGGACCTTGTTGGGGAGGTTGACCTTCTTGTCTGTAAACACGAACTTCATAGATGTCAGCTCCTTCCGCCCTCCGAAGAGGACATTTCTGGTTCCTGGGGCTGTTGCCCTGTACGGGAGTCCCTCTTTGGGGGCCTCCTTGTGATAATTATACCACAACGATAAGAAATTTCCAGAGGAAAATATGATATTTTTACAAAACGGCCTGGGCGTGGCGGGTCACATGGCAGCCCAGGTTCACCGCACAGGGCAGACCGGCGATATGGGTGGCGTGGGGCAGGATGCATACCGACAGCGCCGTGGTGGCGCCCCCCAGTCCCTGGGGGCCGATGCCCAGGGCGTTGATACGCCGGAGGGCCTTCTCCTCCAGTTCAGCGTAGAAGGGGTCGGGATTGTGCTGGTCCACCGGCCGCAGCAAAGCCCGTTTGGCCAGCAGGGCGGCCATCTCCGACGTGCCGCCCAGGCCAACACCCACCACCACCGGCGGGCAGGGGTTGGATCCGGCGGCCGACACCGCCTCCACAATGAAGTCCACCACCGCGTCGGGCCCCACCGAGGGCTTGAGCATTTTGAGGGCGGTCATGTTCTCGCTGCCAAAGCCCTTGGGAGCCACCGTGAGGGTCAGTTTATCCCCCTCCACCAGGGTCAGGTGGAGGATGGCAGGGGTATTGTTGTTGGTGTTGACCCGGCGCAGGGGGTCGCCCACCACCGAAAGGCGCAGATGGCCCTCCACATAGCCCCGGGCTACGCCCTCGTTCACCGCGTCGGACAGCAGGCCACCGGTGATGTGGCACTCCTGCCCCAGCTCGGCAAAGACCACGGCCATGCCGGTGTCCTGGCAGATGGGCAGGCCCTTCTCATCGGCAAAACGGAAGTTCTCCACCAGGTCCCCCAGGATGGCCCGGCCCACCGGCGAGGGCTCCTCCCCGGCAGCGGCGGAGATGGCCTGCCGCAGGTCGCCGGGCAGGTGACAGTTGGCCTGGATGCACAGCTCACGGACGGTATTGACGATATCGGAATACGCGATCTCTCTCATATGGCTCTTCCTCTCGCTGATCAGGATGGGATGGCGCTCACCGCACGCGGCCGCCGTTGATGAATACGGCCTCCACCCGGCTCTTCCAGTCCAGGGGATGGCCGGAGGTGACCACCACGTCGGCGTCCTTGCCCGGTGTCAGGGTGCCTACCCGGTCGCCCACGCCGCCGATCTCGGCGGCATTGCGGGTGATGGCGGCCAGGGCCTCCTCCTCCTCCATACCGGCGCGCACCGCCATGGCGGCGCAGATGGGCAGGTACTGGATGGGGGTCTCCGGGTGGTCGGTGCAGATGGCCACCTTCACGCCGGCCCGGGCCAGAATGGCCGGATTCTCCAGCGTCTGGTTGGCGAGCTCCGGCTTGCTCCGGTCCCCCAGGCAGGGCCCGGTGATGACGGGCACCCCCTCGGCGGCCAGATAGTCGGCCAGCAGATGGCCCTCGGTGCCGTGGACGATCACATAGCGCAATCCGAACTCCCGGGCGATGCGCATGGCGGTGGCGATATCATCGGCCCGGTGGGCGTGGAAGTGGGCAGGCAGCTCTCCCTCAGTGACAGGAAAAAGGGCCTCCAGCTTGGTGTCAAAGTCGGGCATATCGGTATCCGGGTCCTCCCCGGCCTTGATCTGCTTGTCCCGGTACTCCACCGCCCGGGCCAGATTCTCCCGGATGATGGCGGCAGTGGCCATGCGGGTCACCGGGGTCTCCTTCCGGTCGTTGTACACCGATTTGGGGTTCTCGCCCAGAGCGAATTTCATGGCGGCCGGGGCCTTCACAATGGCCTCGTCCACCCAGCGTCCGTTGGTCTTGAGGGCCACGAACTGGCCGGCAATGGGATTGGCGCTGCCCGGCCCGGTGAGCACCGTGGTCACGCCGCCCTGCCGTGCCTCCTCAAAGCAGCGGTCCAGAGGATTCACCGCGTCGATGGCCCGGAGCTGAGGGGTGCAGGGATCGGTGGACTCGTTGCCGTCGTCCGCCTCAAAGCCCAGGGCGTTGCCGAACATGCCCAGATGGCAGTGGGCGTCCACGAAGCCGGGCAGGATGTGGCCGCCCTCCGCATCCAGCGAAGGGCCGTCCCACGCGGGCAGTTCCTCCTCCGGCCCTACCGCCCGGATCTTCTCTCCCTCCAGCCACACGTAGCCCCGGGGGATCACCGGCCCATCCATGGGATGGACCACTCCGTTGTGAATCAGCATTGGTCACGACACCTTTCGACAAATGTTCTGTTTGACATTTTCAGGAATTCAGGCTATATTATTACTTGCAGCTCGGCCAATTGGTCCGATCCCGCATATGAGTCCCTCTCCGGCACGGGCCGGGGGCGCTCATATTCCATTCTCTCTTATTGTTTTGCTTTGGGCGCTCTCCGATGGCGGGGGGCGCTCCTTTTTTCTATCCGGCCAGGGTGTACTGCTCCACCAGCTCCACGCTGAGGATCAGGTAATCCCCGTCCCGGAAGATCTTCAGCTCCAGGCTGTCTCCCGCCTGGAGTCCCTCCTTCTGGGCGTTGAGATCGGCGATGGCGGGAGTGGGCAGGCCGTTGGCCTCCACGATGATGTCCCCCGCCCGCAGGCCCTTCCGCCAGGCGTCAGAATTTTCGTCCACGCTCTCCACCCACAGGCCCTGGGGCACCGCGTCCGGATCCTCCACATAGTATTTCACCGGGCCCACCGTTACGCCGATGGCGGGCCGGCCGCCGATATGGCCCGCGGCAATGAGCTCGTCCACGATGGCCTTGGCCGAAGCGGTGGGGATGGCAAATCCCAGCCCCTCGATGGTGTTCCAGTTCGAACTCATCTTCAGGGTGGTGACCCCGATGACCTGTCCATACTGGTTCACCAATGCGCCGCCGGAATTGCCGGAATTCAGGGCCGCGCTGGTCTGGATGAGCTGCATCTCATAGCCGTCCACCGACATGGCCCGGTCCAGATAGGAGATGATGCCGTCGGTCATGGTGCCCATGAGCTGCTCCCCCAGGGGGTTCCCGATGGCGTAGGCCGGGTCCCCCACCCGCAGGCTGGCGGAATCCCCGAATTCCGCCGCCGGCAGGCCGGCGGCCTCCACCTTCAGCACCGCCAGGTCAGTCTGCCCGTCGCTGCCCACCAGCAGGGCGTCGTAGGAGCCGCCGCCGTCCAGACGGGTCACGGTCACGGTCCTGGTCCCGGCAATGACGTGGTGGTTGGTGATGATGTATCCGTCCTCCGACAGGATAATGCCCGTCCCCAGTGAGGCGCCCCAGTCGCCCTCACCCCGGATACTGACGATGGACGGAACACTTTTGTCATAGATATCCCGTGGGGAGAGAGCCTCCCCCTCCGGCTCGGGGGACAGGGAAAGGACCGTACCTCCGCCCACAGGCGCCCGTTTGACCAGAGTCTCGCTCTCCTGCGTCTCCGGGACGGGTGCAAAGCGGCCGTCCCAGTCCTCCGCCCCGTCCTCCCAGGGCATAAGGTCCTCCAGGGCGGGCAGAGGCCGCCCGCCCCGGAGATTGAGGAGCACCGCCGCCGCCCCGCTGCCCAGCATCAGTGCCAGGAACAGGCAGAGCACCACTACAGCCCGGGCCCTGCGCCGGTTCCGGCGGGGGCGCGGCGCCTCCGCGGCCCGGCGGACTACCCGCCGCTTCTCCCCTTCCCCGCTGTCGGGGACAGGACGAAGGACAGGAGCCCTGTCCTCCCCGGCGCCGGGCGGGATGTTATATTCCATATCCGGCCGGTCAAAGTAATAGCTGTACATCTCATCACTCCTCGCGGAAGATGGGGAGGGAAACCCTTTATGCCAGCGTCAGGGTAAAGGTGAACTCGGTCACACCGTTCTCGCTGGTCACCGTGATATTCTCCCTGTGATTGCCCAGGATGGTTTTGACGATATAGAGTCCCAGTCCCACGCCGTCCCGGTCCTCGCTGCGGGACCGGTCGGTCTTGTGGAAGCGGTCGAAGAGCAGGGGGAGCTCCTCCGGCGGGATGGTCTCGCCGGTGTTGCGCACCGACACATAGGCCTTCCCGTTTTTAGATTGGATGCCGATGCCCATGGTGCTCCCTTCAGTGGAAAACTTGATGGCGTTGTCCAGCAGGTTGTAGCACACCTGGGTGATGGCGTCCGGGTCGCCCCAGACCATCACCCGGCCCTCGGGCAGGGCGGTATCCACGTCCAGATGGCGGGCGCTGATCTTGGGCTCCAGGCTCACCAGCACCCGCAGCATGACCTCGGCCACGTCAAAGGGCTCCTGGGCGGTGACGTTCTCACTGGACTGAAGCCGGGAGACCTCCAGCATCCGCCGCACCAGCCGGGAGAGCCGCCGGGTCTCCGACGAGATGGTCTGGAGATATTCCCGCTCCCGCTCCCGGGGGATGGTCCCGTCCAGGATGCCGTCGGCAAAGCCGGCAATGGTGGTCATGGGCGTCTTGAGCTCATGGGAGACGTTGGCAATGAATTCGCTGCGCTTGGCGTCGGCCTTTGAGATGGAGTCGGCCATGGCATTGAAGGCCTCGGCCAGCTCGCCCACCTCGTCCCGGCGGTCCTCATAGCCGGTGACCCGGGCGTCATATTCCCCGTGGCCGAATCTCCGGGCCATGTCCGCGATCTCCTTCAAGGGCCTGGTCTGGTGGAGCGAGGTCACCGAGCTGCTGATGAAGGCGATGAAAAGCACCACCAGGGCGGTGAAGAAGAAAATGCTGGTCACCGCCCGCCACAGTCCGGTGATATTGGAGGTGTCGGCCGCCACAAAGACCAGATTGGTCTCGTATTGCTGGCCCAAAAAGTCGCTTTTGACCACCGATTTGCCCGCCACATAGCGCCGCTCCGGGAAGATGCCTCCCAGATTGCTCATGCCGGTGTACTCTCCATCCCGCCCGATGAGCTGGCAGATCTGATGGGGCACCGCCGGCGCGGCCAGCCCGTCCCGGATGGCCCCCTCAGAGGCCAGAAGCACCCGGCCGTCCGTCCTGCAGATGATGACATAGGCGTCGGACACGCTGGCGATGGCGCTGACGTATGCCTGATAGGAGGAATCCATCACGCTGCCGCCGCTGCTCTGGAGCGCGCCGGTAAATTGGGAGATAAACTCCACATTGCGCTCCATGGACTCCTGTTTTTCCTGGATGGTATACCGGTACGAGAGGGTAATAAAGGCCGCCCCCAGCAGAGTAAAGGAGATGAGGATGATGGCAGCCATCATGCTGAACTGTCGTCCGTATACGCTTTTCATCCGGCGCTCACGACCTCGAACTTATAGCCCACACCCCACACGGTCTTCAGGCTCCACTGGTCGCTGACCCCCTCCAGCTTTTCCCGCAAACGCTTGATGTGTACGTCCACAGTGCGGGAATCGCCGAAATAGTCAAAGCCCCACACCTCGTCCAGCAGCTGGTTGCGGGTGAACACCCGGTTGGGGGCGGAGGCCAGGTGGTAGAGGAGCTCCAGCTCCTTGGGAGGCGTGTCCACCCGCTTGCCGTCCACCAGCAGCTCATAGGAATCCAGGTTGATGGTCAGCTTGTCGAAGCTGAGCTTCTTCTCCCCGCCAGCCTCGCCCTCCGCGCCGAAGCGGCGGAGCACCGCGTGGATGCGGGCCAGGACCTCCTTCATCTCAAATGGCTTTACGATGTAGTCGTCGGCCCCCATCTCCAGGCCGTTGACCTTGTCGTCGGTCTCGCCCTTGGCGGTGAGCATGATGACAGGGGTCTTGTCGTTCTCCCGGATCTTCTTGAGCACCGACCAGCCGTCCATCACCGGCAGCATGATATCCAGCAGCACCAGGTCGGGGTGGAAGGAGCGGAACAGCTCCACGCCCTTCCCGCCGTCGCCGGCCACAGCGGTCTCAAAGCCCTCCTTCTCCAGATAGAGATGAAGGAGCTCCGCGATATTCTTCTCATCCTCTACGATCAGAACCTTGGTCGCCATAGGATACCCTTCCTTTCTTGGTGGTGAAGTGCGGCGTCGGCCGCGGGAATAAATAGCAATGCGGTTTATTTAGTATCAATAGATATTATTTTACCTCCCGCGCTCCGGGGAGTGGGTGAATAATCTGTAAAAAGTCACTCCACATAGGAGTGGTCCACCTGGATCACCGCGCAGTACTGCTCATCCTCCGCCCGGAGCCGCCGGGCAATGGCGGTCTTCAGCGCCTCGTCATCCAGGGCGCAGCTGCGGGGAGCCACCACGTCGAAGATCAGGTTGATGTACTGGGGGCCGTCGGTCATGCGGAAATCGTGGATGGTGAGGGCGGGGTCAATTTCCCGCACCAGCTTGGCCACCCGGGCCCGGGTGGCATTGACCCGCTCGTCATTGGTGGCGATGGGGTCCATGTGGACGGAGGTCTGGATGCCGAATTTTCGCATCAGCTCCCGCTCGATGTGGTCGATAGCGTCGTGGGCTTCCATAATATCGACGTTCATGGGCACCTCCGCGTGAAAGGACATCATGGACCGGCCGGGGCCGTAGTCGTGGATCACCAGGTCGTGGATACCCACCACCGCCTCGTGGGCCAGCACCGTCCGCTCGATCTCCTTCACCAGCTCGGGGTCCGGGGTCTGTCCCAGCAGGGGATCGATGGTGTCCTTGGCGGCGCCCCAGCCCGCCCGCAGGATGAACAGCGCCACCAGCACGCCCACCCATCCGTCGATGGACACGCTGGACACCCGGCTCACCACCGCGCCCAGCAGCACCGCCGAGGTGGCCACCACGTCGGAGAGGGAGTCGGCCGCCGTGGCCGCCATGGCAGCCGAATGGATCTTTTGGGAGAGCCTGCGGTTGAAGAAGCTCATCCACAGCTTGACCGCGATGGACACACCCAGGATCACCAGAGAGACTGCCGAGAAGGCCACCTTCTCCGGGTGGATGATCTTTTCCAGCGACGACCGGCCCAGTTCAAAGCCCACCAGCAGGATAATGAGGGACACCAGCAGGCCGGCCAGATATTCGATGCGCCCGTGGCCAAAGGGATGGTCATCGTCCGCCTTCTGTCCCGCCAGGCGGAAGCCCACCAGCGTCACCACCGAGGAGCCGGCGTCCGACAGGTTGTTGAAGGCGTCCGCCGTAATGGAGATGGAGCCGGTCACCAGCCCGGCGAAAAACTTGCCCACCGAGAGCAGCAGGTTGAGCAGGATGCCCACGATGCCCGAGAGCAGGCCGTACCGCTCCCGCACCTCCGGGTCCTGCACCTGATCGTAATCCCGCACAAAGCGCTTTACCAAATAATCCGTCATGGTCTTACACTCCAAAAATTTCTAATCTGAATCATATGATTATAGCACAGGATACGCGCCCGCGTCCATCGCCATTCCCGCAAAAAATAAAAAAGGCGGGACCCGGCGCCTTTGCGCCGCGGTCCCGCCTTTCCATTGTCCGGGCGGGGGCTCAGCTCTCTCCCTGCTTCAGGGTGAAAAAGTCCGCCGGCCGCCGGCTCTTGTCAAAGATATTGTTGTACTCCAGGATCCTGTACCGTTTCAGCGCCTGCTGGCCCGACTGGGACAGGGCCTGGGGCTGCTCCTCCGCCGTCCAGTTCCCATCCTTGTCCAGATAGCCCACGGTGTTGATGACGGGCAGTTCCTGATAGATCTCGCTCAGGAATTTCTGGTAACCGGTCTGGGGCAGGCCCGCGATATCGGTCAGCAGAGTGGACAGGTAGTTCAGGGAGAGCACCGCGTCCTCCTGCTCCTGAATATCGTAGTTGGCCCAGATGAGGAAGGGGACGGCCTGCTTCTTCTCCGCCGTCTCCACCGGCAGCTCTCCCACCTCGCCGCCCAGGGCCTCGGTGTAGAAATTGGTGGCCACCTGGGGCTGATGGTCTCCGAACATGCAGATGATGGTGGGTTCCTCCACCTGGGAGAAATAGTCGATGAGATACTCAAAGGCCCGGTCGCTCTGGTACACCAGGTTCAGGTACTGGTCCACGGTGTTGAACCGGCCCTCGTACTCGCCGGTGAGCCACACCTCCCGGGGGAGATTGATCCACTCACCGTTGTAGGCGCTGTGGTTCTGCATGGTCACGTTGAAGAGGAACAGGGGCTCGCCCTTCTCCTTGGCCTCATACCGGGCGATCAGATTCTCGTAATTCTTCTGGTCGGAGAGGAACTCCCGGATGATGTCAGGGCTCCCCTCGCTGTCATCGTAGTCAAAGTCGTCCAGGAAGTACTGCTCGTCAAAGCCCAGGTCGTTGTAGACCGACACCCGGTTCCAGCCGGAGGCGTAGTAGGGGTGCATGGCCACCGTCCGGTAGCCCAGCGCCCCCATCTGCCAAGCCAGGGAGGGATCGTCGGCGCTGACGTACATGTGGTATGGCACGGTGCCGGCGGGCAGGAAGGTGGTGGTATTCCCGGTGAGGAACTCATACTCGGAGTTGGCGGTGGTCCCGCCAAACACCGAGGAGTAGGCCGTGCCCTTGACGGTGTTCTCGGTGAGGGAGTGGATGAAGGGCATGGCGTCCCGGTTGGTCTCCACCCCGGGGATGACCTCCAGGTCGGAGAAGGACTCGTTCATCACCACGATCACGTTGACCGGGCGGACGGCCCCGTCCGCCCCGGTCGTTTCCGCGGTATCGTCCCCCCCCAGCTCTGCGGCCTCGCTCTTAAGGGCCGCCTGGGAATAGCCCGCGGGCTGGCTCACCCGGCTGTAGCGCACGCACAGGGAGAAATTCAGCGCCAGGCCGTTGCCCCGGGTGGTCCACATGGAGGGGGAGATGCCCGCGTCGGACACCACATTGGTGCAGAAAAACATGTACAGGAAGGCCGCCGAGCCCGCCAGCGTGGGCAGAAACAGTTTCCAGGAAAACTTCCGGCGGCCCCGGTCGGTGGGCAGCAGAGAGAGAACGGCGATAAAGGCCGCCACTGCCAGCCCTGTGAGCACCATGGCAGCGTCGGGGGTGTAGTTGTAATTACCCGCCACATTGAGGGCGGTGCGGATGGTGACGATATCACCGGGGAACAGCGTCCTGCCCCGGAAGGCGATGGCATAGCGGTTGACGACGCCAATAAACCAGGCAATGACCATGGCCACTTTCGTCGCCCGGTCCCGCCGGCCCAGGACAAAATAGAAAAACAGCGCCCCAAAATAATACCACACCAGGTTCAGCGCCATCTGAAGGGGGGTGAAGCTGGTCCACGGCTCGTTGTAGTTCAGGATCTCCACCAGACTGTAGGACACAAGGGGTCCTGCAACAAAGAACAGCCGGGACAGCCATTCCGCCGTCCCCGCCTCCATGGGTAACCTGGGCCAACGCGGCCGCGCCCGCCTATGCTCCGATTTTGATTTGCTCAGCAGTTTCATGTTTTCTCCTACTTGCCCTCCGCCGGCCATCACAAGATCCCATGGCCTTTTAAGGGCATGCTCGCTTGGCTTTCAGATTCCGTTTCAGTATCATACCACAAAGGCCCGAAAACGCAAGGCGTTTTCGGGCCCTCTAAGACTTCTTTAATAGAATCTTCACAATTCAGGAAATTCCATCCGCTCTTCACTGGCAATGACATGCAGCGGAGGGCCTTCCATCCGGATGACCCGGTCGGCCAGGGCCACCACGCCGCTCTCATGGCTGGACAGGATCACCGGTACGCCCAGCTTCCGCACCCGTCCCAGGATGCGCTCCGCCCGCCCGGCATCCACGCCGGTGAAGGGCTCGTCCAGCAAATAGACCGCCCCGCCGCAGGCCAGGGCCCGGGCCAGGGCCAGCCGCCGCCGCATGCCGCCGGAGAGGGCGGCGGGATAGGCATCCCTCTCCGCCTCCAGCTCGGCCAGGGCCAGCCAGTCCACGGCCTCCCCCCGCCGCTCCCGGGGGAGGACATCGGCAATGTGCTGCTCCGCTGTGCGCCAGGGCAGCAGCCGGTCCTCCTGAAAGAGCAGCGTGGCCCGGCCGGGCAGGACCGCCTCTCCCCGCTCTGGCCGCAGCAGCCCGGCCAGCAGACGCAGCAGGGTGGTCTTTCCGCAGCCGGAGGGACCGGACAGGGCGGTGATTCCCTCCTCCGGCCAGGCGAAGGAGAAACCGTCCAGCACCTTCTTTTCCCCATAGCGCACCGTCAGATCTTTCCCCTCGATCACGTCCGTACCCCTCCTTCCAGCCGCCGGAGCAGTCCGCCCATGACCCGCTCCAGCAGGAAGCTCAGCGCCACCACCACGATGGTCCAGGCAAAGAGGGACGGCGTCTCCAGATAGATCTTGGAAAAATAGACCTGGGTGCCGATGGCCAGCTTGGGCACGCAGAGCACCTCGGCGGCCACCCCCGCCTTCCAGGCCAGGCCCATGGCCGTGTGGCAGCCGCTGGCGAAGTAGGGCAGCACCGAGGGCGCGTAGATCAGACGCACGGTCCTCCACCGCCCGAAGCGGTAGGCCCGTCCCATCTCCAGCAGAAGGGGATCGGTCTGTGCAATGCCCCGGCTCACGCTGCCCCACACCACCGGCAGCACCATCAGGGCCGCCACGATGGCGGGTACCCGCCCGGTGGGGGCCCACAGGATGATGAGCAGGATGAAGGATGCCACCGGCGTGGCCCGGATGACCCGCACCGCCGGGGACAGGAGCCGGTCGGCCACAGAAGATGCGCTGGTGCACACCGCGATGGCCGTTCCCAGGAGCACGCCGGAGAGCAGTCCGCCAAAAATCCGCGCCAGAGTGGCCGCAGCGGTCTGCCAGAAAGTCAGCGTCCCCATCAGCTCCAGCAGGGTCCTGCCCACCAGCAGCGGCGCGGGAAGGATCAGGTCGGTGCCCATGCCCTTCACCCGCTCCAGATACCACACAGCCCCCTGCCACACCAGCAGCCAGAAAACCAGAGGCAGCAGGACGCCCGCCGGACTGCGCCGTTTCCGTTTCACGCCGTTCTCCTCCTCCCGGTCAGAGATCTGCCGTCATACAGCGGGAGCCGGGCGTCCGGCCCGGCTCTCCAGCCTGTCAAAATCATGTTTGCCCGGAACGGGACGCTGTTTTGCCGTCTCCGCTCCCGTACCGTCCTCAGGGCAGGTAATAGAAGCCGTCGTCGGGGATCCCGCCGCCGATGGAGGAGGGATCGGCCTCAAAGAGGACCTCATAGTACTGCTGGATCCCGGTCATATCTTCCCCGGTGACACACACCAGATTGGCCTGGGGGATGGCAGCCTTTGCAATGGGCTCCTTGGGCACGATGCCCGCGTCCACCACCAGCTTGGCCGCGTCCTCAGCCCCGCCGGTGATATAGGAAATGGAATCGGCGTACTCCTTCAGGAAGTTCTCCGCCGCCTGGGGCTTCTCCTCCAGGAAGGCGGTGCGGGCCACGATGCAGCCCATGGTGAGGGTCCCCTCAGCGCCCGCGTCCTCCCAGGCCTGGTTGAAGTCCACCGCCAGGCGCACGTCCTTGTTCTGCATCACCACGCCGGTGGCGGCGGGCACGGGCAGCATGGCCAGCTTGGCCTCGCCGGAAACCATGAGGGCCTGGACCTCCTCGGCGGTCTTCCATTCAATGGTCACGTCCCGGGCCGGGTCCAGCCCGTTCTCCCGCAGCAGATAGTTGAGCACATACTCAGGGTTGGCGCCCTGGCCGGTGGCATAGACGGTCTGGCCTTTCAGGTCGGCCATGGAGTGGACGGTGTCCCCGTTCTCCAGAATGTAGAGCACGCCCAGGGTGTTCAGAGCCATCAGCTTGACGCCGCCGTTGGTCTTATGGTACAGGGCGGCGGCCACGTTGGTGGGGAGGGCGGCGATATCCACCTCTCCGCTGGTCAGCTTGCCCACCAGGTCGGTGGGCTGGGCCGCCACCTGGACGTTGTAGGCGTTCAGGCTGGTCCCGGCGGCATTGTCGGCAATGAGCTTGGCCGCGCCCATGCCGGTGGGGCCGTTAAGCACGGCCAGGCTGACCTCAGGCCGCTCCGCCGCGGGGGTGGGCTCAACCGAAGGGGCGGCGGTAGGCTCCGCCGTGGGCGCGGGGGAGGGGCTGGCGGTGGGCTGGGCGGGCTTGGAGCCGCAGCCCGCAAGCAGACCAAGGGTAAGCGCCAGGCTCAGCGCCAGCGCAAGAGCATTCTTTCGTTTCATTGCAGTCACTTTCCTTTCTGATTTGCCGGAGAGCCGGCCGGGACAAAAACAGCGCACGGTCCGCCGCACTCTGCCGGCGCAGAGCCGTGCGCCCGTCCGTTCCTCTCACCGGAAGCAGATTCAATTTACACCAATCAGTTTACCCTGTCAACTCCCTTTTCACCCCCGCACCGCCGCTCCTTGGGGTGCATACCATGGACTATCCCGCAGATTAATATCTAAGGAGGTCTGTCTCATGACCCATTCTTCTTCTCCCGTCCCGCCCCGGGAGGGCGGCGAGCCCATGAACCGCTACACCCGTCCCATGGTCCCGCCTCCCTGTCCGGCCTGCCGCCCTTCCGGGCCTGATCCGGTGCAGACCCGGATGCTGGAGGCGCTCCTGGAGCAGAACCAGCTCCTCTCCGACCTGACCGGTGCGGTCCAGTTCCTTACCGCGGCCGTGCTCAGCGGCCGGTGCGGGGAGTAGGCCGCTCCTTCTCCCACTGTTTCTTACATTTGCATAAATTTTTCAACTTTCCCTTGCCGAACCGCGTCTGATTCGGTATACTAGCAATTGGTCATTTGTTGACATAACTATTACATAAGAGAAAGGAGCGTTCCGCTCCATGGGAAAGCGCGTTCAAAAAAGCCAGCACTCTCCTCTCTACTATTTCGGCCGTGCCCTTTACCGCATGCTGGTAGTGCTCTCCGCCGTCGTGGTGGCGCTCTACTGCGCGTTCCATTTTGCCAAGAAAAAGCCCTCCTTCGCCTCGCAGGAGCCTGCCTCCCCCGCCGTTCAGCCCAGCCGCGCGCCCCTTTCCGGCGGGAACAGCGGTCAGGCGGACGACCCGGATGACACGCCCGCCCCTTCCCTTGTCCGCAAGGACTCCACCTGGACCTTCCTGCTGGCAGCCAGCGACGCCACCAGCGGCAATGCCGACACCATTATGGTGGGCATGTATGACACGATCAACCAGAAGGTGGGGCTCATCTCCATTCCCCGGGACACCATCTATGACGGTACCGCCCCGGACGGCTCCCACTTCCGCAAGATCAACTCGGCCTATGCCTATTACGGCGCCGACGGGCTGAAGGACGCGGTCTCTCAAATGCTGGGCATCCCCATCGACCACTATGTGACCGTGGGCGTCCGGGGCTTCCAGTCCCTGGTCAACGCGGTGGACGGCATCGACTTCAATATCCCCGTCTACATGGACTACGACGACCCCACCCAGGACCTGCACATCCACTATTCCCCCGGCATGCGCCACCTGAACGGGCAGCAGGCCATGGAGGTGGCCCGGTTCCGCCACAACAACACCGGCAAGACCCAGGTGGCCTATTCCGACATCCAGCGCACCCAGACCCAGCAGGAGATGCTCAAGCTCATCGCCAAAAAAGTCCTTTCCAATCCCCAGAAGATCGGCCAGTATATCGAGATCTTCTCCCAGTATGTCAAGACCGACCTGGAGCTGAGCGAGATGCTCTGGTTCGTGGAGCCCGCCATGGGCTTTGATCTGGACAATATCTCCAACGCCACCCTCCCCGGCGACAGCACCGTGACCTACAAGGGCTGGACCTACTGCCACCAGCTGGACCGGGAAAAGACCCTGGAGATCATCAACGAGATGGTCAACCCCTATACCACCCCCGTGACACTGGAAATGACCAATATGCCCCAGAAATGACCGCAGACGGCCGGGATCGTCCACAGGACGGTCCCGGCCGTCTGTACGCGCCAGATCCCTTTTCACTTAACGTGCGGTCTGTTTCTGCCATATTACACAATTTCCCGTCCCGTTCTGATGAAATATCCCTCCTGAATGGCCGCAAATGTCGCTATGAAGCAGATTATAATGGCGCTGTATTTAAGATCTATAAAAGACAATGTCAGAGGCAGCAGAAACAGCAATAATCCCGCGAGCTTATTTGCTATGGTATGTTCCACTATAAATCGCTTCTCATAAACGAATCCTGATATGAGATTGATTATTTTAATAGCAGCAATCAGCGATATCCATATCCACAGCCAACCCGGCATATGTACCACCGGAAGCAGTTTAACCAAACATACTCCCACAAACAGAAAGTCTGCAGCAGTATCCAGTCTTGCCCCAAACTCGCTGGCGGTGTTTGTTTTCCTGGCGATCGTTCCATCAATCATATCGGTAAACCCGCAGACCAGATAGAGAATATAAAACCACGATGAAAAAGCGGGAAAGAACAGCAGCAATATGCTGCCGGAGATGCGACAACCCGTAACTATGTTTGCCATTATCCGATCCTTTCCAAATGGTTTTTTGACAAATTCCAATTTGCCTGTTTTTATAACACTACCATATCTCACCGGTCATTTCAATGATTCGCCAGAACACCGGAATGAAAGCCACCGGCATTTCAGGCCAAAAGGGGCCGCACCGATCACGCCTTGACATACCAGAGCTTCTGTCATACAATATCTTCTGTATCAATTTCATCAAAAAGCCTCAAAAAACGGGGATTTTATCCAAATACAAAGGAGAAAGGCAACATGATCGAATTAAAAGATCTGTGCAAGACCTTCCCGTCGGAGGATGGGCCGTTCACGGCGCTGGACCATGTGGACATCACCATCAACGACGGGGACATTTACGGCATTATCGGCATGAGCGGCGCCGGAAAATCCACCCTGGTGCGGTGCATCAACCTGCTGGAGCGGCCCAGCCAGGGCCGGGTCCTCATCGACGGGGACGACATGACCGCCCTGTCCCCCAGGGCCCTGCGGGAGAAGCGCCGCTCCATCAGCATGATTTTTCAGCAGTTCAACCTGCTCATGCAGCGCACCTGCCTGAAGAACATCTGCTTCCCCATGGAGATCGCGGGAGTCCCGGCAGCCCAGGCCAAAAAGCGGGCCTTGGAGCTGCTGGACATCGTGGGCCTGCCCGACAAGGCCGACGCCTACCCCGCCCAGCTCTCCGGCGGCCAGAAACAGCGCATCGCCATCGCCCGGGCCCTGGCCTCCGACCCCAAGGTGCTGCTGTGCGACGAGGCCACCTCCGCCCTGGACCCCACCACCACCCGGAGCATCCTGCGGCTCATTCAGGACATCAACAAGCGCTTGGGCATCACCGTGGTCATCATCACCCACGAGATGGCGGTGGTGGAGGAGATCTGCTCCCACGTGGCCATCCTGGACCACGGCCGTGTGATGGAGACCGGCTCGGTGGAAGAGGTCTTCTCCAATCCCAGGACCGAGGCCGGACGCAAGCTGGTCTACCCCGACGGCGTCATCCTGGATCCGCTGAAAACCAACCGGGTGGTGCGCATCGCCTTCAACGGCGGCTCCTCCTACGAACCCCTTATCGCCAGCCTGGCCATTGACTGCGGCGTGAAGGTGAACATCCTGGGGGCCGACACCAAGAACATCAAGGGCCAGGCCTTTGGCACCATGCTCATCGGCCTGCCGGAGAACGACGCCGAGGCCGCCAAGGCCATCACCTACATCAAGAGCCAACCCAATGTGACCATGGAGGAGGTGCCCAATTACCATGGCTGATCTGCTGAACAACGCTGAGGTGCTCCGCCTGCTGGAGCTGAGCAAAAACGGCCTCCTCTTTGCCATCTGGGAGACCCTGTATGTAACGGTGATCTCCACCTTTTTCGCCTACGTCATCGGCCTGCCCCTGGGTGTGATCACCGTAGTAGGCGAGCAGGGCGGCGTGCTCCCCCTGCCCAAGCCGGTGATGACAGTGCTGAACTTTGTCATCAATATCCTGCGCTCGGTGCCCTTCCTCATCCTGATGGTGGTGGTCATCCCCCTGTCCCGTCTCATCGTGGGCACCTCCATCGGCACTGTGGCCACCATCGTTCCCCTGATCGTGGCGGCCTTCCCCTTTGTGGCCCGCCTGGTGGAGTCCTCCCTGCGGGAAGTGGACCGGGGCGTCATCGAGGCGGCCGAATCCATGGGCTGCTCCCCCTTCCAGATCATTGCCAAGGTCATCCTGCCCGAGAGCCGGCCCTCCCTCATCTCCGGCTTTACCACCGCTTTCATCACCATCCTGAGCTACGGCGCCATGGCGGGCGCCATCGGCGGCGGCGGCCTGGGCTCCATGTCCCTTAACCTGGGCTATCAGCGGCGGATGAAGATCATCCTCTGGGTGTCCGTGGTGGTGCTGGTGGTACTGGTGCAGATCTTCCAGTCCGTGGGCACCCGCGTCGCCGTGCGGTCCGACCACCGCATCAACCGCAGCGGAAAGCGGAAGAAAAAGCAGTAAGATTCAGCAGGGGCGACAAAGAAGCTTCTTTGCCGCCCCTGTTCTTTTGGAATAATCGCAAGTTGACAGGACATTTGGTTTGCGGTACACTAGTTGCAATCCAGGTGGAATTGAATATTGCCCCCCAAACGCGAAGAAGAGAAGAGTAACCGGAAAGATACGTCACAGAGAGCCCGGCATGGTGGAAACGGGTACGGAAGGTTCCGGCGAAGATGGTCTCGGAGCGGCGCAGCCGACTGTCTTTCCCGGCACAGGCTGCGACGGGCGCGCCCGTCACCGCGCAGGAGTATGTTCGTACTCCGTAAGGCCTTTCCCGTGAGGGACTGGTGAAGCAAGGTGGTACCACGAAGCGGAAAGCTCTCGTCCTTGATGTTTTTCAAGGGCGTTTTTTTGTGCCGTCTGACCTGGTGGATCCCGCTGACAACGGTTCACATAGATCCAATTTTAGAAAAGGAGAATGCATCATGAAGAAATTTGTCTCTCTGCTCCTGTCCGGCGTACTGGCCTTCGGCCTGCTCTCCGGCTGCTCCGGCACTTCCGGAAACGCTTCCACTCCCGCGCCCGCGGCTTCCTCCCCTGCCGCCTCCGCCCCCGCCGAGACCAACTCCCTGGAGGGCACTACCCTCAAGGTGGGCGCCACTCCCGCCCCCCACGCCGAAATCCTGGAAGTGGTGAAGGGCATCCTGGCCGAGCAGGGCATCACCCTGGAGATCGTGGAGTTCAACGACTACATCCAGCCCAACCTGGCCGTGGAGAACGGCGAGCTGGACGCCAACTACTTCCAGCACATCACCTACATGAATGAGTTTAACGCCAGCGACGGTACTCACCTGGTCAGCGCCGCCGAGGTCCACTATGAGCCCTTCGGCCTGTACGCCGGCAAGACCGCCAGCCTGGACGCTCTGGCCGACGGCGCCCAGATCGCCGTGCCCAACGACACCACCAACGAGGCCCGTGCCCTGCTGCTGCTGGAGCAGGAGGGGCTCATCAAGCTGAAGGACGGCGCCGGCATCACCGCTACCAAGGCCGACATCGCCGAGAATCCCAAGAACCTGGATATCGTGGAGCTTGAGGCCAGCCAGCTGCCCGTCCGTCTGGCCGATGTGGACATGGCCGTCATCAACGGCAACTATGCCATTGACGCCGGCCTGAAGGTGGCCGATGCCCTGGCCGTTGAGGCCGCCGACGGCGAGGCTGCCACCGCCTATGTGAACGTACTCGCCGTCAAGGAAGGCAACGAGGATTCCCCTGCCATCCAGGCCCTGGCCCAGGCTCTGTGCAGCGATGAGGTCAAGACCTTTATGGAGGAGACCTACGGCGGCGCCGTGGTCCCCGTGTTCTAAGCATTTCCCCTGTGCCGCGCAGCGGCCCGGCCCTTCCTTCGTGAGGGCGCCGGGCCGCTTTTTCTTTCCGCAAGTGAAAATCAGGGGTTGACTTTAGCTCCTAAAAGTGTTAAAGTTCCAATATACTGAAACAGGAGGTCCCGGCCATGCTGCACCGCTTCGGTTATGGATACGGCTATTACCGCTGCTATTACGGCAACGGAATTTCTGCCTGCCCATAACCGGCCTGTCAGGATGGCGGTCCCCTCCCCGCAGCGCGGGGAAACACGGAACGACCAAAACCGCGGCAGCCCAGATGGGCGGCCGCGGTTTTTCTCTGCGGACATTGAGAAAGGAAGGAACCGGCTATGGTAGTCATCATGAAACAGGGGTTCACCCCCGAACAGCTGCAGGAGGCCATTCTGGCCATGAAGGCCGGCGGCGTGAAGGTCAATATCTCCAAGGGCAGCGAGACCACGGTGCTGGGCGCCGAAGGCAACGCCGCCAAGGTGGATCTGGAGATGCTGGAGCAGCTCCCCGGCGTGGAGCGGGTCATGCGGGTCAGCGAGCCCTACAAAAAGGCCAACCGCAAATACCACCCCGACGACACCGTCATCGACCTGGGCGGCGGTGCCCTGGTGGGCGGTAAGAAGCTGGCCGTCATCGCCGGTCCCTGCTCGGTGGAGAGCGAGGAGCAGATCGTGGGGGTGGCTCGGTCGGTGAAGGACAGCGGCGCCTGCGCCCTGCGGGGCGGTGCCTTCAAGCCCCGCACCTCCCCCTACTCCTTCCAGGGCCTGGAGTGCGAGGGCCTCAAGCTGCTGCAGGAGGCCAAGGCGGCCACCGGACTGCCCATCGTCACCGAGATCATGGGCACCGAGTACATCGAGCTCTTTGAGGAGTGCGTGGACGTGATCCAGGTGGGGGCCCGGAACATGCAGAACTTCGACCTGCTCAAAAAGCTGGGCCGGAATACCACCAAGCCCATCCTCCTCAAGCGGGGGCTCTCCGCCACCATCGAGGAGTGGCTCATGTCCGCCGAGTACATCATGGCCGGGGGCAACCAGCGGGTCATCCTCTGCGAGCGCGGTATCCGCACCTTCGAGACCTTTACCCGCAACACCCTGGACCTGTCCGCCGTACTGGCGGTGAAGCAGCTCTCCCACCTGCCGGTGGTGGTGGACCCCTCCCACGCCTGCGGCAAGGCCTGGATGGTGGAGCGCATGGCCATGGCCGCCGTGGCCGCCGGGGCCGACGGCCTCATCATCGAAGTCCATAACGACCCCAAGAACGCCCTGTGCGACGGCGCCCAGTCCATCACCCCCGCCGCCTTCCGGGACCTGATGGGCAAGCTGGCCCCCATCGCGGCGTGCATGGGCCGGGAGGTTTGAGCCATGAGCACGCAGACCGTCTCTCCCGCCACCTCGGCCGGGATGCGCAAACGCCTGGTGGTGGTGGGCCTGGGCCTCATCGGCGGCTCCATGGCCCTGGCCCTCAGGGACTTTGAGGACTACGAGATCGTGGGCGTGGACGTGTCACAGCCCACCCTCCGCTTTGCCGCCGAGCACGGCGTGGCCGACTTTGTCACCGGCGAGGCCGGTGAGGTCATCCCCGGCGCCGACGTAGTGGTGCTGGCCCTCCATCCCCGGGGCATTGTCCGTTTTCTGGAAGAGTACAGGGAACAATTCAAACCCGGTTCCCTGGTGGCCGATGTGTGCGGCGTCAAGACCTCCATCCTGGAAGGGGCGCAGGTGCTGCCGCCCCAGGTGGATTTCATCGGCTGCCACCCCATGGCGGGCACCGAATTCTCCGGCATCGAGCACGCCTTTGCCGAGATGTTCCGGGACAGCCACTTTATCCTCACCCCCCGGGAGAGCAGCACGCCGGAGCATGTCGCCCTTCTGGAGCGCATGGCGGCCCATATGGGCTGCCGGGATGTGTTCAAGACCACCCCCGAGGCCCATGACGCCATGATCGCCTACACCAGCCAGATGATGCACATCATCGCCGTCAGCGTGTGCGACGACCCCATGCTCTTCCAGTGCAAGGGCTTTGAGGGCTCCTCCTTCCGGGGCTGCACCCGGGTGGCCGCCCTGGATGTGGGGCTGTGGACCGAATTGTTCTCTATGAACCGCCCTGCTCTGGTGGCGGCGCTGGACCGGCTGCTGGACAACCTGAAGGACTACCGTGATGTGCTTTCCTCGGGAGATACCCGGCGTCTGGCCGAAAAGCTCGCATACTCCGCCGCCCGCAAGCGGGAGATGGACCTCCCCGGTCCCGACCTGCTGGGCTAACCGGTTGTAAAAAACCGCCCGTCTCATGACGGGCGGCTTTTTACGTGTTATGCTCCGAAACATACCCGCACCGCCCACGCCGCGGCAGTAAAACCCGCCAGATCAGCGCACAGGGCGGCGGGGACGGCATGGCGGGTCCTGGTGATGCCCGCCGCTCCAAAATAGACGGCGATGGTATAAAAAGTGGTCTCGGTGGAACCCAGCATCACCGCCGCGGTGCGGCCGATGGTGGAATCCGGCCCGTAGGTGGAGATGAGTTCGGCTCCCACGCCCAGGGCGGCGCTGCCGCTCACCGGCCGGACCAACAGCAGGCCCACCGTTTCCGGCGGGATCCCCAAAACCCGGAGAAAGGGGGCCAGGGCCGCAGCCGCCAGCTCCAGGGCGCCGGAGGCACGCAGCATATACACTGCCGTCAGCAGACCCACCAGAGGCGGCACGATCTTGATGAGCACCCCCAGTCCTTCCCCGGCTCCGGTCACCAGCGCGTCGTACACGTCCACCCGCCGCACCGCGCCCCACAGGGCCACCGCCATGATGAGAAGGGGGACCAGCATGGTCAGGAGCAGATCGGTCATGTACGCCCTCCTTCCGCCGCCAGCCGCCGCCCTGCCGGGGCGGGGAGGGGACGCAGCCTGGCAAAGAGCCGGGCCGCCAGGATCCCCACCGTCACCGAGATGGCCGAGGCCAGCCACACCGCCGGCAGGATATCAAACGGAGCGGCGCATCCCGCCGCCGCACGAACACTGGCCACCGTGGTGGGGATGAGCTGGATGGAGGCGGTGTTGCACACCACCAGCATGCACAGCGCGTCTGAGGCCACACCCGGCGTCTTCCGGCTCATGAGCCGGGCGGCCTGGATCCCCAGCGGCGTGGCCGCATTGCCCAGCCCCAGCAGATTGGCCGATACATTGGCCGAGATACTGTCCATCACGGCGGCGTCCCGGGCAAATTCGGGGTAGAGCCGCTTGAGCACCGGCCGCAGGAGACGGGACAGGCCCTCCGACAGACCCGAGCGCTTCATGATCTCCATGACCCCCATCCACAGGCACAGCAGCCCCGCCATGGACAGGCATAACTCCACTGCCGCGGCCGCTCCCTCCATGGCGGCGGCTGCCACCGCCGGCCCCCGTCCGGTCAGCAGGCCGCACACCACCGCCGCCGTCACCATGGCTGTCCATATAACCGACATTCCCATAATATCCTCTTCTTTCCACCTTCTTTAATTAGTTCTATTCTACGCTTTTGCACCACGCTTACATGCTCTTTTTTGCCGACTAAAGAGTTTATTTCCCATCCATTTTCTTTCTTTAGCACCGCAAAATACAATTTATTCCATTTTTGCGACAAAGGTCGAAAATATACGATAAAAATTTCCAAATATCAATTGACAATCAAATACCATATGTTATAATAATGTCAGTTTCTAGTGAAACATAGAAAAACATGGTAGCCTCAAGAAAGGACGTATCGCTATGAAATCTACCGGCATTGTCAGAAAGGTCGATGAACTCGGCCGGATCGTTCTCCCCATCGAGCTCCGGCGCACACTGGACATCGCGGAAAAGGACTCTTTGGAAATCTATGTAGATGGAGCCTCCATCGTCCTGAAGAAGTATCAGCCCGCCTGCATTTTCTGCGACGATGCCAAGGACGTGATCAACTTCCGCGGCAAGAACATCTGCCCCAATTGCCTGAAGGAGCTGCAGGGCAAATAACATCCCCATCTATATCAAGATCCCCCGGCGGTCCGGAGACCGGCGGGGGATCTTTTCATATATGCATGAGACAATATTGAAAAATATTCAATACATATAGTAATTGTTTTTCCATTTTTCTATGGGAATAAAATGTTATTTCTTTCTATAAAAAACCTTTTTTCTTTCCGGTTGGTCCCGCGCTATTTTCCAGTTTTCCCAACGGCCAGATCGTAGAGCTCGTTCCGGGAGAGACTGTACTCCCTGGCGGTCTGACGCACCGCATCCCTCAGGGAGGCGCCCCCCTCCCGCAGCTCGGCTATCCGGGCCAGACCGTCATCCAGCGTGTAGGCTTTCTCCTCCTGTCCGGCATCCCCCTCCAGGACAAGGACAAATTCCCCCCTGGGCGGGTTGGCTGCATACCACTCAGCCGCCTCCCCCACGGTGGTCCGCCTCACCTCCTCGTGGAGCTTGGTCAGCTCCCGGCAGAGAGTGAGCCGGCGCTCCCCGCCAAAGTATTCCTTCAGATCTTCCAGCGTGGCGGTGAGCTTGTGGGGGGCCTCGTAGAAGATCATGGTCCGCTTCTCCTGCCGCAGGGAATCCAGATGGGCCCTGCGGTTCTTTTTGTTCATGGGGAGGAAGCCCTCAAAGGTAAACCGTCCCGTGGGCAGTCCGGATACAGACAGTGCCGTGATCAGGGCGCAGGGGCCGGGGATGGCCACTACGTCCACCCCTGCGCCGGCGCAGAGGGCCACCAGCTCCTCACCGGGGTCGCTGACCGCGGGGGTTCCCGCATCGGTGACCAGGGCGCAGCTCTCCCCTGCCAGCAGGCGGGCCAGGACGGCCTGTCCCCCTGCCTCGGTGTTGTGGCGGTAATAGCTCACCATGGGCTTTTTCAGCTCCAGATGGTTGAGCAGCTTGATGGTCACGCGGGTGTCCTCGGCGGCAATGAAATCCACCTCCGCCAGAGTATCCGCCATGCGCTGAGAGATATCCCCCAGATTCCCGATGGGAGTGGGGACAAGATAGAGGGTTCCGGCCATAAGGCGCCTCCCTTTTTTGTATTTTTCTCTTGCTATATTACAAATCGTTATTGACAAAGGCGGTTGGCAGCAGCTCCAGCCCCGGCCTTCCGCCTTTGATCGCCTCCAGCAGCACCGCTGAGGGGGCGTGGGCCCTGTCATGCTGGAGCAGCTGCATCCGCTTGGGCTCCAGCCGGTGGGACCGGAGCGTGACCATCAGGTCTGCCAGTCGTTCAGGCCGGTGGACCAGCGCCAGCCGCCCGCCGTTATCCAGCAGCCGGGCTGCCGCGGCGCAGAGGTCCTCCAGCGTGCAGTGCTCCTCCATCCGGGCTCCGCCTCCGGAGCGGCCCGCCCCCACCGGGAAATAGGGCGGGTTGGAGATCACCAGGTCCCATTGCCCCGGCGGGAGCGGACAGTCCCGCAGATCCCCGGTGACGATGGTCCCCGCCAAACCGTTGCGCGCCAGGTTGGCCCGAGCCGCCTCCGCCGCCTGAGGGCAGATCTCCACCCCGGCCAGGGTCAGACCAACCGCCCGGTCCGCCAGCAGCAGGAGCAGCACGCCGCCGCCGCACCCCAGGTCGCACACCCGCCACTGGGGCCGCACCGTGGCAAACTTCCCCAGCTCCAGGCTGTCCCGGCCCAGCGGAAAGCAGACCGGGTCCCGGTGGTACATATAAGGCCCCAATCGCTCATCCATCCCGCCTCAACTCCTCTGTCAGATGACAGGCAGCGCGCCCGGCGCCCGCCAGATGTAGATGGGCGTCTCCATCAGGGACGCCGGTACGGCGTATCCCGGACACATGTCCTGCACGCCGGGGGCACGGCCGCCCAACTGCCGGGTCCGCCTGCATCACAGCGTCTCCCTTGTCCCGGCCTCTTCTTCCCGCCATTCCCGCAGGGAGAGCCATCCGCCGTTCAGCGTCAGCCGCGGGCAGCCGTCCTCTGTGCGGAGCACGCCGGGCCGCCCGGTATGCCGCCCGAACTCCACCGAGCCCCGCACCACGGTGATGCTCCGCTCCCCCAGCCGCAGCACGCTGCCGTACCCGGCAAAGGCCCGGACGATCCGGTCCACCCGTTCCGCCCGGTCCCAGGGCGTGAAGGTCCGCTCCTCCTCCGCCGGCTCCGGCCAGTACTCCCCCGCCCCCTGGGGGACAGCCTTCTCCCATAGGCGGTCAAAGTCCTCCACTGTCCGCCGCAGCAGCCGGGGGGCCAGGGTGCGGATGGTCTCCGTCATGGTCTCCAGCGTATCCTCCGCCGCCACCGGAAAGGGTTCCTGCACCAAAATATCTCCGGTATCAAAGCCGGCGGCCACCTTGTGTATGGTGACGCCGCTCTTCTTCAGGCCCTTCAGGATGGTGCACGGCATGGGCCATGGCCCCCGGCCCACCGGCAGCAGGGCGGGGTGGACGTTGGCGCAGCGCATGGGAGTGCTGGTGGGAATGCGGTAGATATAGCCAGCGGAGATCAGGGCCTGGCAGCCCTGGTCCAGCAGGGCGTACAGGTCTTCCGCCGTAATAGGCCGGTCCGTCCACGGGATATCCCGCTGCCGGGCGAAGGATACCACGTCCCGGTTGAACTCATACACCTGGTCGGTGGGATAGGTGAAGATCTGCGCCACCTGGCACCCGGTCTGCTCCAGCTCCTCCAGACAGGGGTAAAGCAGGTCAAAACCGGCATAAGCTACTTTCATGTTCTTCCTCCTGTCAGAATCCCGCTCACAGGCGCAGCCAGCCTTTCAGCTCCATCAGGTCGGCGGCCACGTACTCCTTCGGATACTCCTCAAAGGCTTCGGCGGGAGTGGTCCCGTTGAGGACGGCCGCAAAATGGGCTCCGGCCCGCCGGGCGGTCTCGGCGTCGATGACCGTGTCCCCGCAGTAAAGCACCCGGTCCGGCGTGAGCCCCAGGTCCGCAATGGCGGTCAACAGTCCTTCCGGGTCTGGTTTGGGGCTGACGACCATCTCGCCGCCGGTGACAGAGGCCAGCAGATCCAGAAGGCCCCTGGCCTCCAGTACCCGCCTCAGTGTGGACGCCCGCTTGGTACTGACGATGGCGGCAGGCACTCCTGCAACCTTCAGCGCCTTCAGCAGTTCCACCGCACCGGGAAAAAACTCGGTGGCTTCCACCTGCATGGGCACGGCCACCTGGGAAAAATACTCCCGGAACTCCTGCCGGCGGGCGGGGCTCTTCTCCCCGGAGAGCAGGGTATAGGCGTCCTCCAGCGTCATGCCGATGGTGTGCCGCACTGCGTCCGGGTCAGGCTGCGGGTGGCCCATCTTCTGAAAGCCATGGCGAAACCCGGCCACGATGGCCTTTGAGGCGTCGGCCAGCGTAAAATCAAAGTCAAATATGACCGCTCTGTAATCCATGGAACGTCCTCCTCCTGTAATTGTTCTATTGTATCACAGATCGGCGGCGCGGGCAATCAGCCTTCCCCGTCCAGCAGGGCAGCTGCTCCATAGCGGAGACAGCGTTTGAGCCGCCCCTCCCCGCGCTGGATGGTGCGGGAGACGGTGGACCTGTCCACTCCCAGCCGCTCAGCGATCTCACGCATGTTCAGCTCCGCGCCATAATAGAGGATCAATACCTCCCGTTGGCGTGGAGTCAGCTCTTCCTGCATGGCCCGGATCAGCCTGCGCCGCAGCTGCTGATGCCGGCTATCCTCCTTTGGATCCTCCCTTCCCGTACAGTCGGCCATGCGCGCGGCAAAGGCTTTGCCCCTGCGGTATCGGATCTCTCCCATTGTATTTCCCCCTTCATCCTGTTCCCTGCGGCAGAGAGGGCACAGCTCCCTCTCCTCTCCATACAGTTCGTTTCCGCACCGGCGGCACCAGCCGTCGGGAGGTCTTTGCTGCAGGTCCCGCAGCGGGTCCCATTGATTGTAGCTCCGCGTCCGCTCTCTCTCCCTTCCTCTCCTTGAAAAAAGCAGATAAAATCGAAAATAGGTGTTGACAAAATTCTTTTTAGATGATAAACTAATCAGCGTTGTGGACGAGCTGGTTTGCTGGTGTAGCTCAGTTGGTAGAGCAGTTGATTTGTAATCAACCGGTCGGGGGTTCGAGTCCGTCCACCAGCTCCATTTTCCCCATTCGGAGCAGACAAGTTTATATGGAGGAGTTCCCGAGTGGCCAAAGGGGGCAGACTGTAAATCTGTTGCGTTAGCTTCGGTGGTTCGAATCCACCCTCCTCCACCAAAAGCGTCCTGCCAATCGGCGGGGCGTTTTTTTGTCTGTCAAATCCCCTGCATCCCAACGGATGCAGGGGATTTTTCCATGCGCCCGGCCCGCAGACGGACCGGGCGGCCCCTTCTATCAATTCACGTCCGTCACAGCTGAAATTCCACCTTGACCACCTTGCCGAGGACCTTGACGCTGGTCCTGTTCAGGTCATAGATCTGGGGCTGGTGAACAGGATTGGTGGATTGCGGCATGAGGGTGACGATACTGTTCGTGGCATAGAACCTTTTGACGGTGGCATCGTTATCACCCACCAGGACCACGGCCACTTCGCCGTTCTCCACCTCATCCTGCCGGCGGACCACGATGAGATATCCGTCGTTGATGCCAATGGCGTTCATACTGTCTCCCGTGACCCGGAGCGCAAAATACTCCGCACCGCCGTTCAGGTCTGTAAGGGTATACCCCTCAATATTCTCTTCCGCGTAAATGGGCAGCCCCGCCGAGATACGTCCCAGAATGGGGATTGTGTGGTATTTCGAAAAATCAATGTGCTCCGCGCCAATCGACGAGAGCTGAAATTTTCTTTGCCCTTCTTCCAGGCCATCAGGATGGCGGTCTGTGATCCCCATCAGCTGCGCTTGCGTAACGTGCAGGGCCTTTGCAAACGCAGCGATCTTCGATTCGGACAGATTAACCCGTCCGGATTCGATCTTTGCAATGGAAGAACGGTCTTTATAGCCCACCATCTCAGCGAGCGCTTCCTGGGACAGGCCCAATTTTTCGCGCAGGATCCTGATATTTTCGTAAGTCTCCACTGCATCCGCCTCCTTTTAATTAAGACAATACCACATGTGTGAATATATGTCAACACAATTTTAAATTTCGAAAATATGTTGACATATATTCACATCAGTGTTATGATTAAGATGTGAACACAATTCACGTTTTAGTTGAAGCATAAACTACGCCGAATGGAGGTCCAAGGCGGCACTGTTTAAAGCACACGTTTTTGAACCTTGTATACGCCTATCGGCAGGTTTTGCCCGGATAAGTCCAAGTTTAAAGATAACGGTTTGCGC
The DNA here is from genome assembly GCF_052065415.1 of Pseudoflavonifractor sp. HCP28S3_F10. Classification (NCBI taxonomy): domain Bacteria; kingdom Bacillati; phylum Bacillota; class Clostridia; order Eubacteriales; family Oscillospiraceae; genus Pseudoflavonifractor; species Pseudoflavonifractor sp. HCP28S3_F10. Next base: position 47,732 of record NZ_JBQHUB010000017.1, read on the forward strand.
TTTATTTTTTTAATTGTATAGTGAATTAAATTCATCATTCTGTTAAAGTATGATCCCGCCCGGGATCGGGATCATACGAAGCCACGAAGGTGTTGAATGCGTCCACAGCTGTCTTTGCCAAAGAACCACGGGCTGTCGGTAAGCCTGCCACGGAGGAGGAGGTGAACGGAATAAGAAAAGTCGGGATTATGATTCCGGAACTGATACAGTCCCGGGGCCGCCCGGCGGAGCTGCCGGGGACATGGAAGTTCCGCGTTGTGGGACGCAGAGAAAAGGAGGCAATAAATGCAGTTTAATGTTTCGGACAATTCCATCGAGACGGTATCCACGGAGCGGCTGGTGGCCGGTTCCGTCCGTATCTTCACGGCGGAGTTCCGCTTTGACGGGAGCTGGGACGGCTATGCCAAGACGGCGGTGTTCCGGGCGGTGGAGCGCGGCGGCCAAGAGGTGCGCCGGGAGATGGTCATCTCGGACGGCCGGTGTCAGGTGCCCCATGAGTGCCTGATCGAGAACGCCTACCTTTGCGTGGGCGTCTACGGCATCGACGGGGACAGGGTGCGGCCCACGGTGTGGACCCATGACTTTGGCCTCTTCGTCCACCCGGGCGCGGAGCCGGCCCAGCCAGGAGAGGAGCCCACGCCGGACGTGTATCAGCAGTGGATCAACGCCGTCAGGGAGGACGCATCCGAGGCCAAGGATGCGGCAAAAGCGGCGGAGGAAGTGGCAGAGTACGTCACCGGAAAGGAAGCCTGGGTGTACATGGAGGTTGGCGGGGACGGCTGCCTTTACGCCGTCTCCGGCGACGCGCTGACCACCGGATTTGAGATCACAGAAAACGGGGAGCTGGAGGTGCTGTATGTCTAAGAGAACCAATCTGGGCCCGGTGACGGCCTACGCCATTGCGGTGAAAAACGGCTTTGAGGGCACAGAGAACCAGTGGCTGGAGAGCTTGAGGGGGCCCAGGGGCGAACAGGGCGTCCAGGGGCCTATTGGCCCCCGGGGCGAGCAGGGTGAGCAGGGAGAGCAGGGGCCTGCCGGCCCAAAGGGAGATACCGGCGATACCGGCCCGGCTGGCCCGCAGGGCCCGCAAGGCATACAGGGCGAGACCGGACCACGCGGACCGGAAGGCCCTCAGGGCCCTAAGGGCGATAAGGGCGATACGGGAGAACCCGGCCCGCAGGGGCCGAAGGGTGACGCCGGAGACACAGGCCCGCAGGGCGAACAGGGCCCTGCCGGAGCTGATGGCCACACGCCTACCCGAGGCGTGGATTACTGGACGGCTGCGGACCGGAAGGCAATTGTGAGCGATGTGCTGGCGGAGCTGTCCAGTGGAGACGAGGTGAGTTACTGATGGCAATCGTTGCGACAGACAATACTCATTACGGGAATATAGCGGCGGCTATCCGGGAAAAGAACGGGCTGACAGCCGCGTATAAGCCCTCCGAGATGGCGGAGGCCATCCGGGCCATCCAGACGGGCGGCGGGGGCGGTGGCTCCGTCTCTCCCAAGGAGGTCAATTTCTACGATTACGACGGTACGCTGGTGGCCGCCTATACCGTAGCCGAAGCTCAGGCGCTCACCGCCCTGCCGGACGGGCCTGTCCATGAGGGACTGGTGTTCCAGGGCTGGAACTGGACGCTGGACAAGGTGAAAGCTCTGACCCGGCCCATGAACGTGGGCGCCATGTACATCACCGATGACGGCAAGACCCGGCTCTATATCCGTATCGCCGCCGAGGGGCGTATGAATGTGCCGCTGTACTTCTCCCAGACCGTGGCTGGAGGCGTGACCATCGACTGGGGCGACGGCAGCGGGACGCAGACTCTGGCGGGAACCGGAAATGTGAACACCACCCACGCCTACCAAGGCGTGGGCGACTATGTCATCACCCTGGACCCGGCGAATGGGTGTACGCTTGGGGTTGGAAGAGCAAGTTCCAGCTACTGCGTGATGGGGGGGTCCACCGGTAATGGTGGGGCAGTATACTGTAATATGCTCCGAAAAGTCGAAATCGGACGCGGCGTGGCGAGCATCGGGCGCTGTGCGTTCTATTTCTGCTACTCTCTGGCCTCTGTCACCATCCCGGATGGCGTGACGAGCATCGGGGACTATGCGTTCTATTTCTGCTACTCTCTGGCCTCTGTCACCATCCCGGATGGCGTGACGAGCATCGGGGACTATGCGTTCCAGTCCTGCTACTCTCTGACCTCCATCTCCATTCCGGACGGCGTGACAAGTATTGGGAACAATGCGTTCTATTTCTGCTACTCTCTGGCCTCCATCTCCATTCCGGACGACATGACAAGTATCGGGAAAGGTGCGTTCAAGGAATGCCGCAGCCTGGCTTCTGTTACCATCCCGGATGGCGTGACGAGCATCGAGGACAGTGCGTTCTATAGCTGCTATGGAATGGCAGAATACCACCTTAAACCGACCACGCCGCCCAGGCTTTCGGCAACAAACGCATTCTCTGGCATACCGTCCGATTGCGTGATCTATGTCCCGGCTGGCAGCCTTGAGGCCTACCAGACCGCCACGAACTGGGCCACGTATGCCGACAAAATGCGGGAGGAACCGGTATAATGGGGGAAATATGGTATGGCTGAGCGCAAAATCGTCTGCCTGGACCCGGGGCACGGGCCGGGCTGCGTCAACGGCTCCCCGGACGGGAGCTACCGGGAGTATGAATTTGCCTGGGATATGGGACAGCGGGTACGCCGCCTGCTGGAAGCCCGGGGCGTGAAGGTGGTCATGACAAAGACCGAGAGCGAATATCCCAGTCTCACCACACGGGCTAACGTGTCCAACCGGGCGGGGGCGGATCTCTTTTTATCGCTGCACTCCAACGCCACCGGGGCCAAGGGGTGGAGTGTCACCCGAGGGCTCATCGTGTACACATCCATGGCGGGAGCTTCCGCCGGGCGGAACATCGCCGCAAACTGCGTCATCAAGCGGATGCGGGAGGCGGGGGTGGTGGTCCAGGGCAGCGGACTCCAGCACAACAAGAGCTATACCGTGCTGGCTAAGACCAATGCCCCGGCCATGATCGTGGAGTACGGCTTCCACACCAACGCCGAGGACGTGCGCCTCCTCAAGAGCGATGCCCACCGGGACAAGCTGGCCACGGCCACCGCCCGGGGCGTGTGCGATTACCTGGGTGTGGAGTGGGAGACGGGCAGCGGGCTGGACGCCGATGTGGATGCCCTGGCCTCCGCCGGGATCATCACCAGCCCGGACTACTGGAAGGCAGGCAATTACTCCGCCGCAAACGTGCAGGCACTCATCCGGGCTATGGCGGGACATATCATGAAAGGGGCATAACATGGAGCATACCATAAATGTCAAACATGCGGCCCTGACCGTCTTCGCCGCCTGCGGTACAGCTGTCTCCAATGCCATGGGCGGCTGGGATGACAGCCTGACCACTCTCGTCATTTTTATGGCGGCGGACTATGTGGCAGGACTGGTAGTAGCCGGTGTATTCAGGGCCTCCGCCAAATCCAGGGGCGGCGGCCTTGACAGCAGGATCTGCTTTGAAGGAATCGTCAAAAAAGCAGCCTGTCTTCTGCTGGTGCTCATCGGCGCCCGGCTGGACGCCATGGCCGGCGACGGGACCACCGTGCGCACCATGGTGGTCCTCTTTCTTCTGGGCAATGAAGGACTTTCCATCCTGGAGAACCTGGGTCTCATGGGTGTGCCCTATCCCCAGAGATTGAAGAACGCTTTGGACATGCTGAAATCAAAAGGAGACGAATGACAAAAGCCCGCCCCGCAGGGATGACCTGTGGGCGGGCAATTTTTATCATGATCGGTCTATGCCGTCATATCAGCATGCATCTCAATGATGGGAATGATGGGATCATGCTCTGTTTTTATATTCTTCTGAGCCAACTATTGTCTGTACTGCGGCTTGCTGTTATAATAATGTCTGCTGAATAAACCGTTTTGCGGTTTATTCGCGCGGCAAGGGCCGCGCAATTTTACAAAAACAGCTGAGTTTAGCTGTTTTTGTGAAATTCAGGCGCTGTTACAATGCGTATTTCCGCTGGAGCGTTCCAGCGGAAGGAGCACGGGTTTGGGGCAGTTTTGCCCCAAACCCGTGCTCCTGAACAAAGCCAATTGGCCCTGAAAGTCTTGGCTTTCAGGGCCAATTGGCTTTGTTCAGTACGCATTATAATAAATTTTAGTTTGACCGCAAAAGGAGTGATCTCCATGTTATCCTTTGAGAGCGACTATATCCAGGGAGCTCATGAAGCCGTCCTGCAGCGGCTGATCGAGAGCAATCTGGAGCCCATGTCCGGCTACGGCAGCGATCCCTGCTGCGAGAGCGCCAGATCCAGGATCCGGCAGGCCTGCGGCTGTCCGGAGGCCGACATTTTTTTCCTGGTAGGCGGCACACAGACCAACGCCGTGGTTATCGACAGCCTGCTCCATTCCTACGAAGGGGTGGTGGCAGCCTCCAGCGGCCATGTCAGCGTCCACGAGGCAGGGGCCATCGAGCACACCGGCCACAAGGTGCTCACTCTGCCGGAGCACAACGGCAAGCTGTGCGCCGGCGACCTGGAGCGGCTCCTGCGCACCTTCTGGGCCGACGGCACCCATGAGCACATGGTCTTTCCCGGCATGGTCTATATCTCCCACCCCACGGAGTACGGCACCCTCTACTCCGCCGGGGAGCTGGAGGAACTCTCCCGGCTGTGCCGCAGCTATCACATTCCCCTCTACCTGGACGGCGCCCGGCTGGGTTACGGCCTGATGAGCGATGAGACCGATGTGACGCTGGAGACCATCGCCCGCTGCTGTGATGTGTTCTACATCGGCGGTACCAAGGTGGGCGCCCTGTGCGGCGAGGCGGTGGTCTTCCCCAGGGGGAACATGCCTCCTCATTTTCTAACCATCGTCAAGCAGCGGGGGGCCCTGCTGGCCAAGGGCAGGCTGCTGGGCGCCCAGTTCGACGCTCTCTTTACCGATGATCTCTATTTCACCATCAGCCGCCACGCCATCGACATGGTCCGGCGGCTCAAGGAGGGCTTCCGGCAGCGGGGATACCGCTTCTATCTGGACTCCCCCACCAACCAGCAGTTCATCATCCTGGAACGGGGGGAACTAAAGCGGCTGCGGGAGCAGGTGGTCTTCAGCATCTGGGAAGAGCTGGACGAGGACCACACCGTGGTCCGTTTCGCCACCAGCTGGGCCACCCGGCCGGAGGACGTGGACGCCCTGATGGCCATCCTGGACGGATGATACGCAAAAGATCCGGATACCCAGGCGGGTATCCGGATCTTTTCATCTTAACGCTCCGCGGCGGCCTGCTCCCCGCCCGGGCGGCGCATAGTCAGGGAGATGCGCTTGCGGGGCACGTCCACCTCTTTGACCCACACCGTCACCACGTCTCCCACCGAGAGCAGCTCGGAGGGGTGGCGCACCCGCCGGGGGAGCTGGGAAATATGGACCAAACCGTCCTGATGGACGCCCACGTCCACAAAGGCGCCGAAGTCGATGACGTTGCGGACGGTGCCCTGGAGCTCCATACCGCTCTTCAGGTCCTTAATGTCCATCACGTCGGTGCGGAGCATGGGGGCGGGCAGCTCGTCCCGCGGGTCCCGGCCGGGCTTGAGCAGCTCCTTCACCACATCCCGCAGGGTGGGCAGGCCCACGCCGCACTCCGCCGCCGCACGCTCCTCGCCGTACCCGGCCAGACGTTCCCTCAGATCCCCGATATTCCCCGCCCTGACCGCCTTCAGATCGTAGCCGCACAGGGACAGGAGCCGCTCGGCGGCGGCGTAGCTCTCGGGGTGGACACCGGTATTGTCCAGGACATTCCCGCTCTCAGGCACGCGGAGGAAGCCGGCGCACTGTTCAAAGGCCTTGGGTCCCAGCTTGGGGACCTTGAGGAGCTGCTTTCGGGCGGTGAACGCGCCGTTCTCCTCCCGGTATTTTACGATGTTTTTGGCCGTGGTGTTGTTCAGGCCCGACACACGGGTGAGCAGCGGGGCCGAGGCCGTGTTCACATCCACTCCCACCGCATTGACGCAGTCCTCCACCACGCCGGAGAGGGTCTCGTCCAGCCGGGCCTGAGGCATATCGTGCTGGTACTGGCCCACGCCGATGGCCTTGGGGTCGATCTTCACCAGCTCGGCCAGGGGATCCTGGAGCCGCCGGGCGATGGACACGGCGCTGCGCAGATTCACGTCGTAGTCGGGGAACTCCTCGGCGGCCAGCTTGCTGGCCGAGTATACGCTGGCCCCCGCCTCGCTGACCACCATGTAGCTCACCCCGCCGCCCAGTTCCCGGATCATCTCGGCGGCCATGAGCTCGGTCTCCCGGCCGGCGGTGCCGTTGCCGATGGCGATGTGCTCCACCCCGTGGCGGCGCACCAGGGCCTTCAGCGTGTCGATGGCCTCCCGGCGTTTCCGCTCATTGAAGGTGGGATAGACCACCGCCGTATCCAGCACCTTGCCGGTACCGTCCACCACCGCCACCTTGCAGCCGTTGCGATAGCCCGGGTCCAAGCCCATGGTGACTTTGCCCTTTACCGGAGGCTGCATGAGAAGGGGCCTCAGGTTCAATCCGAACATTTTGATGGCCCCCTCGTCGGCCCGCTCGGTGAGGATGTTCCGGATCTCCCGCTCCAGGGAGGGGTAAATGAGCCGGTCATAGGCGTCCTCGGCGGCCTCCTTCACGAATTCCATGGCCGGGGAGCCGGGGCGCACCACCTGCCGCCGCAGCAGAGGGAGGGCCAGCTCCCGGTCGGTGACCATGCTCACCTTGAGGAAGCCCTCCCGCTCGCCCCGGTTGATGGCCAGCACCTGGTGGTTCTGCACCCGGGGGACGCTCTGGCGGAAGTCGTAGTACAGGCGGTAGACGCTGTCCTCCTCCCCGGCGGCGGACACGGCCAGGATGCTCCGGCGGAGCATCAGCTCCCGCAGGGCCTTGCGGATGCCCGCGTCGTCGCTGATGCGCTCGGCGATGATGTCGTTGGCTCCCTGAAGGGCATCGGCCACGGTCTCCACGCCCTTTTCCGGGTCGAGATAGCCGGCGGCGGCCTTCTCAGGCGCAGGGCAGTCCCGCTCCTGGGCGAAGAGAAGGTCGGCCAGGGGCTCCAATCCCTTTTCCCGGGCAATGGTGGCCCGGGTGCGGCGCTTCTGCCTGTAGGGGCGGTACAGGTCCTCCACCTCGGCCAGGGTGGCGGCAGCGGCGATGGCGGCGGAGAGCTCCTCCGTCAGCTTGCCCTGATTCTCAATGGCCGCTGTGACCTCCTCCCGGCGCTTTTCCAGGCTGCGCAGGTATTGCAGCCGGTCGGCCAGGGTGCGCAGCGCCGTGTCGTCCATGGCGCCGTGAAGCTCTTTGCGGTAGCGGGCGATGAAGGGGATGGTGTTGCCCTCGTCGATGAGCCGGACCACGTTCTCCACGTGGGCGGCGTCCCGGCCCAGCTCCCGGGCCAGGATGGAAATGATGCTCTCCATGCGGTCACTCCTTTGGTAAATCAATGTCTCTGCTCTTCTCCGGAAGGACGGACGTCCCATCCTCCGCCGGCCGGAACCGGCAAAAAGGCCGCCGCGGACGGCAGATGTCCGCGGCGGCCCGGTCCGCGCCCCCTGTTCAGGGGAGCGTGTCGCTGTCTACCAGGATATTATCGGTACCGTGCTGGTCAAACTCCGCGATATAGGCGTCGATACGCCGGGTGAGCTCGTCGTAATTATTTTCGTCGATGGGCACGTCGTCCATGTCCCGGCGGGCCAGGTCCTCGGCCAGGATGTCGAAAAACACGTTGTTCTCATACTCCACGATGGCCTCGTGGATACCGCCCTCCACAAAGGCCCGGGAGGGGACAACCTCGCCCTTCCAGTCCTCCGCCAGGACGCCCATTCCCTCTTCCCGCGCCCGGGCAAAGAGCAGGCTCTCCACCTCGTCATAGTCCCGGAAGCGGTCGTCGCCCCGTGTGGAATTCAGGATCCAGTTGCCGATATAGGCCATGTCCAGCAGACGGCGGAATTGTTTCTGCGTCAGTTCCAGCTTCATCTCAGTAACCTCCTTGCTGTCGTGACCCGGAACGGCGGCCCTCGCCGCCGCTCTTGCTATCATTATATTATAGTAACTTTGCGGCTGTTGTCAAACCGGGGGGAATGATTTGGCGGGATGTCAAAAAAAGCTCTTGTCAATCCGGGGGATTTCGCATATCATTATAAGGATATCAGTCTATTTGGCCGAACTGCGGCCGGGAGGTAACTTTTGTGGACCAGAGAGCCATCGGAGTGTTCGACTCGGGCCTGGGCGGGCTCACCGCGGTGCGGGAGCTGACCCGTCTGCTGCCCGGAGAAGATATCGTCTATTTCGGAGACACGGGGCGTGTCCCCTACGGCACCCGCTCCCGTGAGACCATCATCAAATACGCCAGACAGGACGTGGCCTTTCTGCGCCAGTTCGATCTGAAGGCCATCGTCATTGCCTGCGGCACCGTGTCCACCACAGCGCTGGACATTCTGGCCGCCGAGAATCCCATCCCCGTGCTGGGCGTGGTGGAGCCGGCCGCCCTGGCCGCCGCCCGCCGGACCCGCAACGGGAAGATCGGCCTCATCGGCACCCAGGCCTCCATCCGCAGCGGCGCCTATGAGCGCCTGATCGCCGGGGCCAATCCGGAGACCAAGGTGCTCTCCCGGGCCTGCCCCCTCTTCGTGCCGCTGGTGGAGAACGGCCGGGTGGAGCCCGGCGACGTGGTCATCGAGACCGTGGCGGCCGAGTACCTCGCCCCCCTGAAGGAGGCCGGAGTGGACACCCTGGTGCTGGGCTGCACCCACTATCCCCTGCTGGAGCGGGTCATCGGCGCCTTCATGGGGCCGGAGGTAACCCTTATCAACGCCGGGGCTGAGGGAGCCCGGGCGGTGGCCGGCCGCCTGCGGGAGCTGGAAGAGCTCTCCGACCGTCCCCGGGGGAGCTGCCGCTATTTCGTCAGCGATGGAGTGGAGGGCTTCTCCCGCCTGGCCTCCCTTTTCCTGCAGCAGGATGTGAGCGGCGAGGTCTCCCAGGTGGAGATCGGGCAAAATTGACCCGCCGGGGACTTTACAGTTTTCTTTTCTCCATATATAATATTGCTCACATTCCGGCCCCGCGGGGGCTTCTGGCAGACAAGGAGCGGCACGCAGCCATGGACGAGAACAATGTCATCATTTCCATCCGGGGAATCCAGTCGGCCCCTCAGCAGCCCGACGACGTCATCGAACTGGTGACCGAGGGAAAGCTGGTACACGACGGGGACGGCGCCTTCACCCTGAGCTATCAGGAGAGCGAGGTCACCGGCATGGAGGGTACCCTGACCACCTTTCAGATCGAGCGGGAACGCATTACCCTGATGCGGCTGGGGGAATTCAGCTCCCAGATGGTCTTTGAGCCGGGCCGCCGCCATCTGTCCATGTACAACACGCCCTACGGGGCCCTGTCCGTGGGAGTCAATACCCGCTCCATGTCCGCCGACGTGGACAGCCGGGGTGGTCAGATTAGCATCGCTTACGACATTGAGATCGACCACGCGGTGGCCGGCGTCAACCAGTTCGAGATTCAGATCCGGGAGGCACGGAAATAACTCCGTCCCCCGTTTCTTTCAATCATTCAGATCAGATATGAGAGGGAATCAGCTATGTCGAATATGATCCAGGCGGCACGCGAACAGGTGTCCGCCCTCACCCAGGCCGCCTACGAGCGGGCGGCAGCCGCCGGGGTCCTTCCCGCCGGCGTGGAGGTCAAGGCCAATGTGGACATCCCCAAGGATGTGAAAAACGGCGACTACGCCTCCTCCTTCGCCATGGCCGGCGCCAAGGCCATGCACATGGCCCCCCGGGCCATCGCCCAGGCCATCGCCGGGCATCTGGAGCTCTCGGGCAGCTATTTCGACCGGGTGGAGATCGCCGGTCCCGGCTTCCTGAACTTCTTCCTGGGCGCCAAGTGGTACGGAGACGTGCTCTCCCAGATCGAGGCGGAGGGTATGGAGTACGGCAAGAGCGACGAGGGCCATGGCCGGAAGGTGATGGTAGAGTTCGTCTCCGCCAACCCCACCGGCCCCATGCACATGGGCAACGCCCGGGGCGGCGTACTGGGCGACTCCCTGGCCAACGTGCTCTCCCGGGCCGGCTTCGATACCTGGAAGGAATTCTACGTCAACGACGCGGGCAACCAGATCGCCAAGTTCGCCCACTCCATCTACGCCCGCTGCATGCAGCTCACCGTGGGGGAGGAGAACTACCCCTTCCCCGAGGAGGGCTACCACGGCGACGACATCAAGGAGCTGGCCCGGGGCTTCCTGGCCCAGGCCGGCGACTTCCCCGGCCAGACCTCTCAGGAGGACTGGGAATCCGCCATGGCCCAGTACGGCCTGTCGGTGAATATCCCCAAGATGAAGGCCGACCTGTCCCGCTATCAGATCGAGTATGACCAGTGGTTCTTCGAGTCTGAGCTCCACAACAGCGGCTATGTGGAGGAGACGGTGGGCATCCTGGCCGCCAACGGCTGGACCTATGAGAAGGACGGCGCCCTCTGGCTCAACACCACGGAGCTGCTCAAGAAGAAGTACATGGCCGAGGGCAAGACTCAGGAGCAGGTGGACAAGCTGGACCTGAAGGACGACGTGCTCCGCCGTCAGAATGGCTTCTACACCTACTTCGCCGCCGACATCGCCTATCACCGCAACAAGCTGGACAAGCGGGGCTTCGACCTGGCTGTCAACATCTGGGGCGCCGACCACCACGGCCATGTGGCCCGGCTCCAGGCTGCCCTGGACGGGCTGGGCCTGGACGGCTCCCACCGTCTGGTGGTGGTGCTGATGCAGCTGGTGAACCTGCTGCAGGACGGCAAGCCGGTGCGCATGTCCAAGCGCTCGGGCAAGGCCATCGCCCTCCACGACCTGCTGGACGAGGTCAGCGTGGACGCTGCCCGCTACTTCTTCAACTCCCGCTCCTCCACCAGCCCGGTGGACTTCGACCTGGACCTGGCTGTCCGGGAGGACAGCGAGAACCCGGTCTATTACGTCCAGTACGCCCACGCCCGCATCTGCTCCCTGGTGCACCGCCTGGCCGAGGAGGGCTCTCCCGTCCCCGCCGCCGCCGGAGTGGACGCCGCCGTGTTCTCCACCCCTGAGGAGAAGGCCCTCATCAAGAACCTGGCCCAGCTCCCGGAGGAGATCCATCTGGCTGCCCGGGACTTCGATCCCAGCCGGATCAACCGCTACCTTCTGGCCCTGGCCGGCGATTTCCACCGGTTCTATAACGCCTGCTATATCCGGGGCGAGGCGCCCCAGGTGCTCTCCGCCCGGCTCAAGCTGGCCGACACCGTGCGCCTGGTCATTGCCAATTGTCTCACTCTCATCGGCGTGTCCGCCCCCGAGAAAATGTGATCTGCTCTTCCCCCGTCCCGGCCTGCCCGGGACGGGGGATCTTTCTTTCAGGACTCTATTACGTCAACTTTATTTTGCCGAAAAATAGACTATTTTGACGGATATTATACGTCAAAATAGTCTATTTTCAATCCTGTAAGTGTCTGCTTTTGTCCAAAAAAAATGAACAAAATAAAACATATTATTTAACATTTTATTAATTGTTTTGAAAAGGCCTTGTAATCTCTTAAATCGGTGTTATGATAGCCACCGAAGAACTTCCAAGACCACAGCGGGGCCGTGCGCCCCACGTCAAATCGAGGAAATGAATATGCTGTCATTTGTAAAAGAGTTCAACTTTGTGCTGGCCGTCGTCCTGACCCTGGCCTATTCCTATCAGCTGGTCTATCTGGTCCTGGGCCTGCGCCGGGAACGGGACCATACCCCCGAAGAGCCGGTCCGGCTCCGCCGCTACGCCGCCGTCATTGCGGCCCGCAATGAATCCAACGTGATTGGGGAATTGATACACTGTCTGAAAGAACAGAACTATCCCGCCCGGCTGCTGGATATCTACGTCATCGCCGACAACTGCACCGACCGCACCGCTGGCGTGGCCCGGGCTTCCGGCGCCTTTGTGTATGAGCGTTTCAACAAGATCCAGGTGGGCAAGGGCTACGCTCTGGACTATTTTTTCCGCCGCCTGCGCTCCGCTGGCCGGGACGTGTACGATGGCTACTTTATCTTTGACGCCGATAATCAGGTAGATCCCAATTTTGTGGCCGAGATGAACCGCACCTTTGACCGCGGCGGCTACGACGCCCTGACCTGCTACCGCAACTCCAAGAATTTCGGCGACAACTGGATCTCCGCCGGCTACGGCCTGTGGTTCCTGCGGGAGGCCCGATTCCTCAACCGCCCCCGGATGCGCCTGGGCACCAACTGCCATGTGTCGGGCACCGGCTTTCTGGTGTCCGCCGGTCTGATCCGGGAGAATGGCGGCTGGCCCTACCATCTGCTCACCGAGGACATCGAGTTCTCCGTCAGCGCCGCCCTGAAGGGCAAGCGGATCGGCTACTGTGAAAAGGCGGTCATTTACGACGAGCAGCCCGTCTCCTTCAAGCAGTCCTGGGATCAGCGGCTGCGCTGGTCCAAAGGCTTCTTTCAGGTGGACGTGAAATATGGCCTGGGCCTGATCCGCGGCTGCTTCCGGAGCAAGACGCCGGCCGCCGCCTTCTCCTGCTATGATATGCTGATGACCGTGGCCCCCGGCATGCTCCTGACCCTGCTGGGTATCCTGTTCAACGCCATCATTCTGGCTGCGTGCCTGGGGGAATCCACCTATATCGCCAAACTGGTCATCGACGAGACAGCCGGCTTTGTCTGCATGGGCGTGGTCAATTTCTATATGGGACTTTTCCTCTACGGTCTGCTGACCACCGCTGCCGAGTGGAAGCACATTCACGCCTCCTCCACTCAGAAGATCCTCTATCTCTTTACCTTCCCCCTTTTCATGTTCACATATGTCCCCATCTCCATCACCGCGCTTTTCAAACGTGTGGAGTGGAAGCCCATTTACCACGGCGCCGGCCGCCGGCGCCTGCCGTCCCAGAGCTGATAAGAAGCGGGGGGGGGGTCCGGGGTCGCCCCGCACACGGCAACAGACCCCCGCGGTGTTTTTGTTAGACCGCCCCCCCAGAATAAAACAACTAAATTTTTAAAACAAATCATCA
>NZ_JBQHUB010000018.1:0-54271 GCF_052065415.1 Pseudoflavonifractor sp. HCP28S3_F10
AATAAAAAACAACAACAAAAACAACCACCTCCAGAAAACCCCACCCCCCCCCCCCGCCCCGCGCCCCCCCCCCCCCCCCCCCCCCCCCCCCCGCCCCCCCCCCCCCCCCCGCGGCGGTATCTCAAAGTGAGAGCTGGCGGATGACCTGCCGGAGCTGCGCGGCGGAGCCGGTAAGGGCATCGGTCTCCCGGCGGTCCAGGGGGATCTCCAGCACCTTCTCCAGACCATTTTTTCCCAGGATCGAGGGAATACTGAGACAGAGCCCGTCCAGGCCGTACTCTCCCTGAAGGACCACCGACACCGGGAGAACCGACTGCTCATCCTTGATGATGCACTCGGCGATCCGCCGCACGGCCATGGCGATGCCGTAGTAGGTGGCCCCTTTGCGGGCGATGATCTCATAGGCACTGTCCCGGACGCCCTGATAGAGCCGCTCCATGGCGTCTCTGGGGTCGGAACAGCCCCGCAGGGCGCAGAAATGCTCCAGGTCGATGCCGGAGATATTGGCGCTGCTCCACACCGCCAGCTCGCTGTCCCCGTGCTCGCCGATGATGAAGGCGTGGACGTTCCGGCTGTCCACCCGGAGGTGCTGGCCCAGCAGCTGCTTGAGACGGGCGGTATCCAGCACCGTGCCCGATCCGATGACCCGGTGGGCGGGAAAGCCGGAGAGGCGCCAGGCGGCGTAGGTCAGCACGTCCACCGGGTTGGAGACCACCATCAGGATGCCCTCAAAGCCCCGGCGGCTGATCTCCGGGATGATGGAGCGGAGGATGCCGATGTTTTTGCCGATCAGATCCAGCCGGGTCTCGCCGGGCTTCTGATTGGCCCCGGCGGTGATGATGATGAGGGCGCAGTCGGCCACATCGTCATAGGTGCCGGCATAGAGGTCCATGGAGGCGGCGTAGGGGAGGCCGTGGCTCAGGTCCATGGCCTCCCCCTCAGCCTTGGCGTGATTGACGTCCAGCAGGACCAGCTGGGAGAACAGGCCCCGCTGCATCAGGCTGAAGGCAATGGAGGAGCCCACGAAGCCGCAGCCGATGATGGCGGCCTTGCGGGGGTTGATCATAGAAAACACTCCTTTCCGAGACGGTATGCGTACCGGAATAGGGTGCCCCGTTTTTGAAAAAATAGAAGATACCGCCTGCGCGGCGCTAGCCGGGGTCAGAGGCCATGACCAGCGTGTCGCCGGGGCACAGCTCCAGACTGCCGGTGGGGAGAAGGGCTTCCTCTCCCCGGCGGACCAGGATCACCAGGGAACCGCCCCAGTCGATCTCCGAAAGGCGCTTGCCGCACCACTCGTGCTTTCGGTCCAGGATCGTCTCGCTGAGGGAGAGATGGCGGTCATCCTGGTAGGCCATGGCGCTGAGGATGAGAACGTCACCGGCGCAGAGGCAGGTGTCGCCACGGGGCAGGATCCGGGCGTCCCCCCGCAGGATAAGGGCGGCCCGGGTGTCAGGGGGCAGGACGGCCTGGCGCAGGGGAACGCCGTTCCAGGGGTGGTCCTGGTGGATGCGCAGGCGAATGAACTGGACCGGGGTGTCGGCGGTGTAGTCGGTAAAGGTGCGCAGCACGTCCTCCTGCTCGTCGATCATGTCCATACGGCGGGCGCACCAGGGGAGGAAAGTGCCCTGAAGGCCGATGGAAAGCAGCACCACGCAGAATACGATATGGAACAGGTCGCCATGGGTCTGAGCCTGGTCGATGACCGCCATGATGGCAAAGACGATGGAAGTGGCCCCCCGAAGGCCCGCCCAAGACACCACCACCTGCTGCCGCAGGGGCGCGCGGAAGGGTGTGAGCAGAAGAAAGGTGGCCGCCGGGCGGCTGACCAGGGTGAGGAAGAGCATGATGGCCAGGGCCGCAGGCAGGCAGGCCGGCAGGCGGGAGGGGGAGGAGAGCAGGCCCAGCAGGAAGAAGAGGGCGATCTGCATCAGGCTGGCCACGCCGTCCAGAAAGGTGACCATGGCCTTCTTGTCTGAAAACTTCTGGTTGCCCAGTACGATGCCCACCAGGTAGGCGCTGAGATAGCCGTTGCCGCCCAGGGCGGTGGGCAGGGCATAGGAGAGCAGTGCCACCGCCACGGTCATCAGGGGCACGGCGGCGGGGTCGTGCCGCAGCTTTCGGAACAGCCGGACCGCCGCCCAGGCCAGGGCGGCTCCGCAGGCCAGGCCGAAAAAGATCTGGCGGAAGGCAAGCAGGGCCACCTCCCCGCCGGTGACGCCCCCGCTCATCATGCGCAGGAGCAGGAAGGTCATCATATAGGCGAAGGGGTCGTTGCTGCCGCTTTCCAGCTCCAGCAGGGAGGTGGTGCCGTATTTCAGGCTCAGCCGCTTGGAACGCAGGATGGAGAAGACCGAGGCCGCGTCGGTGGAGCTGATGACCGACCCCAGGAGAAGGCTCTCCAGCCAGGAGAGCCGCAGAACAAAGTGACAGAATACTCCCGTGAACAGGGCGGTGAGCACCACCCCCGCCGTGGAGAGCAGGACGGCGGGGAGAGCCACCGGCCGGGCCGCCTTCCAGTTGGTGCCGAAGCCGCCGTAAAAGATGATGAAGATCAGGGCTACGGTGGAGATCTGGCTGGCGAAGTCGAAATTCTCAAAGGGGATCTTGAACAGGCCGTCGGAGCCAAAGATCATGCCCAGGGCCAGGAAGGCCAGCAGCACCGGAATGCCCACATGGTCGGAGAGCCTGCCCAGCAGGACGCCAAGCACCAGCACCAGCGCGATGAGGATCAGCAAAAAGGTCACGAAAGACTCCTTTCCAGTAAAAAAATGAGAGAGATGGGAGAAGATCTTGATATATGATTATTTTATCAAAAGAAATGGAAAAGAGCAACCGATCTGTTTATTGGAGAAAAAACGCGAATGGGGCTTGACAGATAAGAATATTAGAATATAATAATATTAGAAAATTTGGAACGAGGTGAGAACGTGAACGATCCCGGCATCCCCTATGAAGAAAAGGCGGAGCTGCTCAAGGCACTGGCCCATCCCCTGCGCCTGCGGATCGTCCGCGGTCTGCTGAAATGCGGCTGCCGGAACGTGACGTGTATGGAGCGGAACACCGGTCAGTCCCAGTCCTGTATCTCCCAGCACCTGGCCAAGCTGAAGGCGACGGGAGTGGTCAGAGCCGTGCGGGCAGGCAACGAAGTATACTATGAGATTGCGGACCCCGGCGTGGGGGCGGTGGTGGCCGCCCTGCTGGGGGAACGGGAGGAGGATTATCACAGTGAGCTATGATGTGATCGTCATCGGCGGCGGTCCGGCGGGCCTGTCTGCCGCTGTCCAGGCCCGCGTTCGGGGCAAGTCTGTGCTGGTGGTGAGCAGCTCCCCGGCGGACAATCCCCTGGGCCGGGCCCCGCGGGTGGACAATTACCTGGGCCTGCCCGGCCTGACGGGGACAGAATTGTTGGAGCGCTTTGGCGCCCACGCCGATGCGGCGGGGGTGGAGCGGATGACCGGCCGGGCCCTCAGCGCCATGCCCACCGACGAGGGCTTCTTCGTTGCGGTGGGCAGCCAGGTGGTGGAGAGCCGGGCGCTGATCCTGGCCTGCGGTGCGGCCCACGGGACCAGGTATCCCGGCGAGAGCGAGTATCTGGGCCGGGGCGTGAGCTACTGCGCCACCTGCGACGGCATGCTCTACCGGGGCAGGGACGTGGTGGTGGCGGGCTTTTCCGCCGAGGCGCCGGAGGAGGCCAATTACCTCCATGAGCTGGGCTGCCGTGTGACCTATGTGAGCCGCCGGGCCCCCGAGGGGCTCTCTCCTGAGATCCCGGTGGTCACGGCGTCCCGGCTGGAGATCGTGGGCGAGGGGGCGGTGACCGCCCTCCGGGCCGACGGGAAAGAGCTGCCCTGCGCCTGCGTTTTCCTGCTGCGGCCCTCCGTGGCCCCCGCCGAGCTGCTGCCCGGCCTGGAGCTGGAGGGCGGCTATATCCGGGTGGACCGGGACATGGCCACCGGTATTCCCGGCGTGTTCGCGGCGGGGGACTGCACCGGGCTGCCCCTTCAGGTGTCCAAGGCAGTGGGCGAAGGCCTGGTGGCCGGCCAGCGGGCGGCGGAATATGTGGACCGAAAGGCCGGCGGACGGGTCTGAACCCCGCCGCCGGAGGATCAAAAAGAACCGATCAAAAACAGAAAGGAACATGAATTATGGCACTGTATCATTTCAACACCGAGGGTTTTGACAAGGCGGTTTCCTCCGGGAACCTGGTCATGGTGGATTTCTGGGCCTCCTGGTGCGGCCCCTGCCGCATGCTGGGCCCCACCATCGAGAAGCTGGCTGACCAGTACGAGGGCAAGGCCATCGTGGGCAAGGTCAACACCGACGAGCAGCCCGCCCTGGCCCAGCGCTTCGGCATCATGAGCATCCCCACCGTCATCTTCTTCAAGGACGGCCGGGAGATCGACCGCAAGGTGGGCGTGATGCCCGCCGGCGCCTATACCGCCGTGCTGGACGCCAACCTGTAAGGAAAATCACTGCCGCACCCGGCGGCCGTCTCGGCTGAGACGGCCGCCGTTTTTCGTCCGGGCGGCCCCGGTGCGGGAGCCGGGGGCGGTCCAGGGCCGCATCAGCTCCAGGGCCTGTGGGGAGAGGAGCAGCAGGGCGATCAGGTTGGGCAGAGCCATCAGACCGTTGAAGATGTCGGCCAACTGCCAGACCGCCGAGAGGTCGCCCACGCTGCCCAGCACGATGGCTGCCGTGAACACACAGCGGTAGACGGGGCGGAAGCCTTCCCCGCCGGTGAGGTAGGAGAGGCAGCGCTCGCCGTAGTAGCTCCACCCCAGCAGGGAGGTAAAGGCGAAGAGCAGCAGGCATACCGACACGAAGGCCCCGCCAAATGGGCCGAACAGGGTGGAAAAGGCGGCGGCGGACAATGGCGCGCCCAGCATGCCGTCGGTGACCGTGCCGGAGCGGATGGCCTCCAGCGCCGCCTCGGGCTGATAGACCCCGGTGGTCAGGATGACCAAGGCGGTGACCGAGCAGACCAGAATGGTGGCGATGAACACCTCAAAGATGCCCCACATGCCCTCCAGGGCCGGGTCGTCCACATCGGCGGCCGCGTGGGCCATGGCGGAGGACCCCATGCCCGCCTCGTTGGTAAAGACCCCCCGGGCCACGCCGTAGCGCATGGCGGCGGACACGGTATAGCCTGCGCCGCCCCCCAGGGCCGCCCTGGGAGAGAGGGCGCAGGAGAAAATATCAGCCAGGGCGCCTGGGATGGCGGCGGCGTTGGCCGCCAGGATGGCCACGCCCCCACCCAGAAAGAGCAGAGCCATACAGGGCACCAGCCCCTCGCTGATGCGCCCGATGCGGCCGATGCCGCCCCAGATCACCGCGCCGCAGCACCCGGCGGTGACCAGGCCCACGAGCAGCGGGTCCCAGCCGAAGGAGGCGTGGAGGGCGGTGGCGATGGAGTTGGCCTGCACCAGATTGCCGCCCCCCAGGGAGGCGGCGGCGCAGCACAGGGAGAACCAAAGGGCCATCCATCGCATGCCCAGACCCCGCTCCATGCAGCACATGGGACCGCCCTGCCAGCCGCCGCCGGGGGCGCGCTCCCGCCAGCGCACGGCCAGGGTTTTTTCGGCGCAGCCGGTCATCATACCCAGCAGAGCTGAGACCCACATCCAGAACACCGCCCCCGGCCCGCCGTAAAAGATGGCGGTGGCCACCCCGGCGATGCTGCCTGTGCCGATGGTGGAGGCCAGAGCGGTGGATAGGGCCTGGAACTGGGTGAGCCCTCCGCCGGAGCGCCTTTGCCGCTTGCGGAAGATGGAGCATACCGTGGCCCTCAGCCACACCGGCAGGCCGAAGAGCTGGAAGAAGCCGGTGCGCACCGAGTACCACAGCCCGGTAATGAGAAAGAGCCCCAGCAGCCAGGGGTCCCACAGCGCGTCCCCCAGGCGGGTGAGAAAGGTCATGTCCATCCCTCCGTTCTTGAAAAGAGGAATATGCGCCGGCCGGGCGCTTCATGCCGCCCCGGGCGGAAGACAACAAAAAAATAAAATTTTCTCCGAAAAAAGAGTTGCATTTTATAGGGGTATGTGGTAATATATCAGTTGCGTTTATGACGACTTATCCCCTGGGAGAAAGAGGTGAACATAAATGAAGGAAGGCATCCATCCCAACTATGCTCAGACCACCATTCGATGCGCCTGCGGTAATGTGATCGAAACCGGATCTACCAAGAAGGACATCAAGGTCGAAGTTTGTTCCAAGTGTCACCCCTTCTTCACCGGCAAGCAGAAGATGGTGGATACTGGCGGACGTGTCAGCCGCTTCAACAAGAAGTTCGGTCTGGATAAGAAGTAAGTTGGCAAGATAAAACCCGTACCGGTTTCGGTACGGGTTTTTCTGTTCATTCCGGCGCCGCGCGCATATACTGGCAGCAGAATACGGACCATGACAGGGAGGCGGCTCGATATGCTGAAACGAATGGACCCAAAAGCTCTGAACGAAAATGTGTTTTCCATGCTGGCCGACCAGTGGATGCTGGTCACGGCCGGGACGCCGGAGAACTGCAATACCATGACCGCGTCCTGGGGCGGCCTGGGCGTGCTGTGGGGGAAGAACGTGGCCATGTGCGTCATCCGGCCCCAGCGGTATACCCGGGAGCTGCTGGAGCAGGGGGAGTACTATACGCTCTCCTTCTTCGGCGGGGAGCGGCGGGACGCGCTGGCCCTGTGCGGCAGGGAGAGCGGCCGGGACGTGGATAAGGTGAAGGCCTGCGGCTTTACCGTGGCGGCCGCCGCCGGGAACGCGCCCTATTTTGAGGAGGCACGGCTGGTGCTGGTGTGCCGGAAGCTGTACCGCCAGGACCTGGACGCGGACTGCTTTACCGACAGCAGTCTGGATGAGAAGTGGTATCCGGGCAAAGACTACCACAGAATGTATATCGGGGAGATCGTGGAGGTCCTGAAGAGGGACTGAGGCGCCCCGCGGAGGTACTATGAGCGAGGAAAAGAAGGAAAGCATCAACCGGGCGGTGCTGGTGGGCCTGTCGGCCCACTGCCTGAGCCGGGAGGAAAATGCCACCGAGACCACCATGGAGGAGCTGGAAGCCCTGCTGGAGACAGCGGGGGGCGAGTGTGTGGGCGTGGTGCTCCAGAACAAGGATACCCCCGACCCCCGCACCTTCATCGGCGAGGGCAAGGTGGAGGAGGTCCGGGAGCTGGTGGAGAACGCCGGGGCCGGCATGGTCATCTTTGACAACAGCCTTTCGCCCTCCCAGCAGCGGGTGCTGTCTGAGGAACTGAAGGCGGCGGTGATGGACCGCTCCGCCCTCATCCTGGATATCTTCGCCCAGCGGGCCCGCACCCGGGAGGGGCGGCTGCAGGTGGAGCTGGCCCAGTACCAGTACCTGCTGCCCCGGCTTACCGGCATGTGGACCCATCTGGAGCGGCAGGAGGGCGCCATCGGCACCCGCGGCCCCGGCGAGACCCAGCTGGAGACCGACCGCCGCCACATCCGGCGCAAGATCTCCAAGCTCAAGGAGGAGCTGGAGCAGGTCCGCCGGGTGCGGGGGGTCCAGCGGGAGCGGCGCATCAAGAACGAGGTGCCGGTGGTGGCCATCGTGGGCTACACCAACGCCGGCAAGTCCACCCTGCTCAACAAGCTGACCGGGGCGGACATCCCCGCCAACGACCGCCTGTTCGATACACTGGACACCACCACCCGCACCCTGGAGATCTCGGACACCTGCACCGTCCTCATCTCGGACACAGTTGGCTTCATCTCCAAGCTGCCCCACCACCTGGTGGAGGCCTTCAAGGCCACGCTGGAGGAGCTGGAGTACGCCGACCTGCTGCTCCATGTCATTGACGCCTCCAACCCCGAGTGGCGGGAGCAGGCGGCGGTGGTGGAAAAGCTCATCGCCGAGCTGGGGGCCGCCGAGACCCCCCGCATCGACGTGTTCAACAAGTCGGACCGCTATACCGGCGACATCGTCCCCCACGGGGAGGACATCGTGTCCATCTCCGCCAAGACCGGCCAGGGGCTGGACGAGCTGCTGGACATGATCGGCAAGCGGCTGGACACCGGCGCCCACCGGGTGGTCCTCCACCTGCCCTACGACCAGGGCGGGGCGCTGGACATGCTCTACCGGGACGCCAAGGTGGAGCAGGTGGAGTACGGCGAGACCATCGAGGTCACCGCTGTGCTCACCCCCATCCTGCTGGGCCGGATGAAGGACTATATCGTGGACGGCTGGAAGCCGCCCAAAGAGTTCTGGGAGGACTGAGCCATGGAGCTGGAAACGGAACGGCTGATCTTGCGCCCCTTTACGGAAGAGGACGCGGCCGATCTGTATGAATACGCCCGGGACCCCCGGGTGGGACCCCCGGCGGGCTGGAAGCCCCATGAAAGCCCGGAGGAGAGCCGGGAGATCATCCGCACGGTCTTTTCCGCCCCCGGCGTGTTTGCCGTGGTGCTCAAGGAGAACGGAAAAGCGGTGGGCTCGGCGGGCTTCACCGGGCGGCACCGGAAGGAGGCCGCCGGGCCGGATGACGAGATCGGCTACTCCCTCAGCCCCGACTATTGGGGCAGGGGCCTCATCCCCGAGGCGGTACGGGAGCTGCTGCGGTACGGCTTTGAGGACCTGGGACTCAATACCATCTGGTGCGACCATTACGACGGCAACCAGAAGTCCAGGCGGGTCATCCGCAAGTGCGGCTTCCGGTTCCGCTTCCTGCGGATGCAGGAGGTGCCCGGCCTGGGGGAGACCAGGCTGGCCCTGTGCTACTCCATGACCCGCCAGACGTGGGAAGCGGCGAGATAGAGAGGAAGGATTCTTATGACCGAATACTTCATCCCCACCGGCCCCTCCGAGACAGAGTTCACCGAAAAGCGCTCCCGCTTCATCGGCCACGTGTGGCGGGTGGAGACTGAGGAGGAGGCCAGGGCCTGCATCGAGGCCATGAAAAAGAGATACCACGACGCCCGGCACAACTGCTGGTGCTATGCCGTGCGGGAGGGGGGCGTGGTCCGCTACTCCGACGACGGGGAGCCCCAGGGCACCGCGGGGCAGCCCATGCTGGGCGTGTTCCAGAAGGAGAACATCACCAACTTCTGCTGCGTGGTCACCCGGTACTTCGGCGGCATCCTGCTGGGGGCCGGGGGACTGGTGCGGGCCTACACCCGCTCGGCGAAGGATGCGCTGGATGCCGCCGGCGTGTCGGTGGTGCGGCGGTGGGTGGACGTGGCGGTGCCCTGTCCTTACGCCCTCTTCGAGCGGGTGAAGCTGGAGGTGGAGGGCCAGGACGGCGTGCTGGGAGAGACCGAGTACGCCGCCGACGTCACCGTCCACGCCCTGCTGCCCGAGGAGCGGGTGGAAGCGTTCCGGGCCCGGATCACCGAACTCACCGCCGGCGGGTCTGCCGCGCAGGTGGTGGGTCAGGCCTTTAAGGACGTTCCGGTGCGGTAAAGGGCCTATGAAGCCCGGAGTTTACCGGCCAAAGAAAAATTCCATAAAAAATTTCTGCGGAAAGCAGGATTTTGAGGGCGAAAAACGTATATAGTAAATGTGAGCATTTTGCGGCGGCGGGAGGCGGTCCTTATGACGGTGCGGGAGCGGACGGAGCAGATCGAGCGGGAGACCCTGTCTCCCTATGCCTGCCGGTCGGCGGAGAGCAGGGGCCGGGCCAGGCCCCTGGAGCGCTGCCCCATGCGGACCGACTTCCAGCGGGACATCGACCGCATCGTCCACTGCAAGGCATTCCGCCGGCTCAAGCACAAGACCCAGGTCTTTCTGGAACCGGAGGGGGACCACTACCGCACCCGCATGACCCACACGCTGGAGGTCTCCCGCATCGCCCGTACCATCGCCCGGGGCCTGCGGCTCAACGAGGACCTGACCGAGGCCGCGGCTCTGGGCCACGATCTGGGCCACACTCCTTTCGGCCACGCCGGGGAGCGTATCCTCAACGAGATCATGCCCGGCGGGTTCGAGCACAACGTCCAGTCCCTCCGGGTGGTGGAGCGGCTGGAGAACGGCGGCGCGGGGCTGAACCTGACGTGGGAGGTGCGCAACGCCATCCTCTGCCATACCGGAGACGACGCGGCGGACACCTTGGAGGGGCGCATCATCCGCCTGGCCGACCAGATCGCCTACATCAATCACGACATTGACGACGCCATCCGGGGCGGCATCATTTTTCCCATGGATATCCCGCTCTCCGCCTCCCAGGTGTTGGGCTTCACCCACGGGGAGCGGATTGACGCGCTGGTCACCGACATCGTCCGGGAGAGCGAGGGCAGGAACGCGGTGCGCCAGTCGGAGGAGTACCGGAAGGCCATGGTGGAGCTGCGGGAGTTCATGTTCCGGGCGGTGTACTATAATCCCGTGGCCAAGGGCGAGGAGTCCAAGGCCCAGGACATGATCCGCCGGCTCTATGACTATTACCGGCGCTATCCGGACAAGCTGCCCGCCGAGTTCCAGGAGATCCGCCTCATGGAGGGGGAGGAGCGGGCCGTCTGCGACTATATCGCGGGCATGACCGACAAGTACGCGGTGGAGCAGTTCGGCGACATCGCCATCCCCAAGGCGTGGACGGTGAAATAACGCCGTTCCCCGCGAGACGGCCGGACAGGAGGTGGGACCGTGGCCATCCCGGAAGCATTCATCGACGAGCTGGTGGCGAGGAGCGAGATCTCCGACGTGGTCTCATCCTACGTCCATCTGACCCGGAAGGGAAACAATCTCTGGGGCCTGTGCCCCTTTCACAGTGAAAAGACACCGTCCTTCTCGGTCTCGCCGGAAAAGCAGATCTACCACTGCTTCGGCTGCGGCAAGGGGGGCGGCGTGATCTCCTTTGTCATGGAGATGGAAAACCTGCCCTTTGTGGAGGCCGTGCGCCTGCTGGCCCAGCGTGCGGGTATGGAGGTGCCGGAGAGCGGCGGGAGCGAGAGCTACCGCCGACGGAAGGAGCGGCTGCTGGCCCTGAACAAGGAGGCCGCCCGCTTTTTCCACGCCAAGCTCCGCTCGCCGGAGGGGGCGGCCGGGGCCGAGTACCTGTTCCGGAAGCGGGGCCTCTCCCAGGGGATCGTGACCCGGTTCGGCCTGGGCGTGGCTCCCGACGGGTGGGACAACCTGATCCGGGCCATGCAGGAGAAGGGCTATACCAAGCGGGAGCTGCTGGACGCCGGTCTGGCGGTGGACAACAAGAAGGGAAGGGTATACGACCGCTTCCGCAACCGGGTCATGTTCCCCATCATCGACCTGCGGGGCGAAGTCATCGGCTTCGGCGGCCGGGTGCTGGACGATTCCACCCCCAAGTACCTGAACTCACCGGACACGGTGATCTACAACAAGAGCCGCAACCTCTTCGCCCTGAACATCGCCAAAAAGAGCAAGCTGGGCCGCATCATTCTGACCGAGGGATATATGGACACCATCTCCCTCCACCAGGCCGGGTTCGACTGCGCGGTGGCCAGCCTGGGCACCTCCCTCACCGCGGAGCACGCCCAGCTCCTCTCAAAGTACACCAAGGAGGCGGTCATCGCCTACGACGGGGACGGCGCCGGGGTCAAGGCCGCCCAGCGGGCCATCCCCATCCTGGAGAAAACGGGCATCCAGGTCCGGGTACTCCAGATGCGGGGGGCCAAGGACCCGGATGAGTTCATCAAAAAGTTCGGCCGGGAGGCCTTTGCAAAGCTGCTGGACCAGAGTGAGAACCACATCGACTACCGCCTGCGGCAGATCCAGGTGAAGTACGACCTGGAGGACGATGCCCAGCGGGTGGAATTCCTGCGGGAGGCGGCCGCCATGCTCTCCACCCTGTCCAGCCCGGTAGAGCGGGAGGTATACGGCGCCAAGGCCGCCGCGGCCGCCGGCATCACGGCAGAGGCCATGGCCCAGGAGGTCAAGCGGGAATATTACCGCAGGGTAAAGCAGGCCAAAAAGCAGCAGGAGCGCAAGGACCTGACCCCTGCCGCCCAGCTCCAGCCCAGAGAGTACGGCATCCGGTACGCCAATATGCGCTCCGGCCGGGCGGAGGAGGGCGTGCTGCGGCTGATGCTGCTGGAGCCTGGGCTGTTCCGGGAGACCGGGAGCCTGACGGCGGAGCAGTTCTCGGTCCCGGTGCTGGGAAAGGTATACGGCCTGCTGCAAAAGCGGTTCCAGGAGGGGCGGAGCACCCAGCTGGCTGCCCTGGCCGGAGAGCTGACGCCGGAGGAGATGAGCCATCTGGCCGCCATTCTGGACCGGCCCGAGGACCTGGCCAACAGCCAGCAGGCCCTGCGGGATTACATAAGCATCATACAGACCGAGGCCCTGAAACGGACGGGGGAGAACCAGATGGACCCCCTGCTGGCGGCCCGGGAGAAATACAGAGAAAAAAAAGCCTACGGAGGATGAGCACATGAGTGAAAAGAAAGTAACCGGAGCCAAGAGCGGCAAGTGGAACCCGCCCAGCGAGGCCCAGATGGAGGCCGGGCGCCAGGAGATCATGAAGGTAGTAGAGGGCATGCCCGGCGCCGAAAAGCTCAGCGAGCTCATCGAGCGTGGAAAGAAGAAGGGCAAGCTTTCGGCCGGCGAGCTGATGGACGTGCTGGAGAACATGAATCTGGAGAGCGACCAGATGGACAAGATCTACGATGCCCTGGAGAATTTGGGCATCGATACCGCCGGAGAGGACTATCTGCCCGAGATCAGCGACGATACGCTGCCTCCCATCGAGGAGCTGGAGGACATCCCGGAGGAGGAGATCGTAGACCCCAACACCCTGGTGGACTCCTTCGGCATCGACGACCCGGTGCGCATGTACCTGAAGGAGATCGGCAAGGTGAACCTGCTCTCCCCCGACGAGGAGATCCAGCTGGCCCAGGACATGGGCGCAGGCGACGCCGCCGAGGAACAGTGGGCTGAGATCGAGAAGATGCGTGCCAACGGGGAGGAGTATGCACTCAGTCCCGAGGAGGAGGCCGCCATCAAGAAGGCCATCAAGCGGGGCAAGGCGGCCAAGCAGCGCCTGGCTGAGGCCAACCTGCGCCTGGTGGTCTCCATCGCCAAGCGGTATGTGGGCCGGGGCATGCTCTTCCTGGACCTGATCCAGGAGGGCAACCTGGGTCTCATCAAGGCGGTGGAGAAGTTCGACTACACCAAGGGCTATAAATTCTCCACCTACGCCACCTGGTGGATCCGCCAGGCCATCACCCGGGCCATCGCCGACCAGGCCCGCACCATCCGCATCCCCGTCCACATGGTGGAGACCATCAACAAGGTCATCCGGGTGTCCCGCCAGCTCCTCCAGGAGCTGGGCCACGACCCCACGCCGGAGGAGATTGCCGCCGAGATGAACATGCCGGTGGACAAGGTGCGGGAGATCCTGAAGATCGCCCAGGAGCCGGTGAGCCTGGAGACCCCCATCGGCGAGGAGGAGGACTCCCACCTGGGAGACTTTATCCCCGATGAGGATGCCTCCGAGCCCTCCGAGGCCGCCAGCTTCACCCTGCTCAAGGAGCAGCTGGTGGAGGTGCTCTCCACCCTGACCCCCCGGGAGGAGAAGGTGCTCAAGCTCCGCTTCGGCATCGAGGACGGCCGCACCCGCACCCTGGAGGAAGTGGGCAAGGAGTTTAACGTCACCCGTGAGCGTATCCGCCAGATCGAGGCAAAGGCCCTGCGCAAGCTCAGACACCCCAGCCGGAGCAAGAAGCTCAAGGATTTCCTGAACTGAAAATGAAAAGCACGAAACCCGGGGCTTGCACAGCCCCGGGTTTCCGCGTATAATATCCGAAAAAGGCCGCCCGGCGGGCGGCAGGGAGCTGGATTGCATGGAGCAGAGGGAATATGAGCTGGCGGCGGCGCTGCGGCACGAGCTGCACGCCCATCCGGAGCTGTCGGGGCAGGAGAACTGGACCCGGGAGCGGCTGATGTCCTTTTTGCGGGAGCACACTTCGCTGGAGGTCGTGCCCATGGACGGGTGGTTCTACGCGGTGTACCGCGGCGGCACGGATCAGCCGTCCATTGCCTTCCGGGCGGATTTCGACGCCCTGCCGGTGGAGGACGCCATTGACGCGCCTTACCGCTCCCGCTGTCCCGGCGTGGGACACAAGTGCGGTCACGACGGCCACAGCGCCGCCCTGGCCGCCCTGGCCCTGGAGGTGGACCGGCGGGGCGCCGGGCGGGACGTGTACTTCGTGTTCCAGCACGCCGAGGAGATCGGGGCGGGAGGCGAAGTGTGCGCCGCCGCGCTGAAGAAGCTGGGCGTGGAGGAGGTATACGCCTTTCACAACATGTCCGGCTATCCCCGGGGGGCGGTCTGTCTGCGGGAGGGGACCATGCACTGCGCTTCCCGGGGGATGATCCTCCGCTTCACCGGGACGCCTGCCCACGCCAGCACCCCGGAGCGGGGCCGCAACCCGGCCTTTGCCGTGGCCCGGCTGGTGTGCGCCATCCCGGAGCTCACCGACCCGGAGGGGTATGACGGTCTGGTGCTGTGTACCGTGATCCAGATCAACGTGGGAGAGCCGGCTTTCGGCGTGTCAGCCCACCGGGGGGAGCTGCTGCTCACCATCCGGGCCCAGTACGAACGGGAGCTGGCCGCGCTCCAGTCCGCTCTCGAGGCGCTGGCCCGGCGGGAGGCCGGACGGTACGGCCTGGAACTGGAGATCGGGTATCAGGACGTGTTCCCTGAGACCGCCAACCATCCCGCCCAGACGGAAAAGGTCCGCCAGGCGGCCCGGCGGCTGGGTTTTCCGGTCTGCGAGATGGCGGCGCCGGAGCGGTGCTCCGAGGATTTCGGCTATTACCTCCACGCTATACCGGGGGCCATGTTTTTCCTGGGCAACGGGGAGGACTATCCGCCGCTCCACTCCGCCGCCTTTGATTTCCCGGATGAAGCCATCCGGCAGGCGGAGCGCCTGTTCCGGGCGCTGATCGAAGAGGCGTGAGGCCCGGTATCCGGATCAAACAGCGCAGGCTGCCCTGCGATGACATAGATATCTTCTCATGAAAGGGGCTGTTCATTTATGAAAAACGGTGACCGCTTTGGAAAAGAGACATACCGATCAAATCAGAAAAGGAGCATTTATGGACAGTATTACCTTAAGAAAGATCGACGAATCCAATTACATTACGTGCTTTGACCTCAGACTCGGCGCCGGGCAGGAGAAGTTCGTGTCCCATCCGGTGCGCAGCCTGGCCCAGGCCTATGTTTACTATCATCAGTGCACCCCTTTCGGCATCTATGCCGGGGAACGGATGGTGGGCTATGTGATGGTGATCTATGACTACGATGAGGAGACCTATAACATCTGGCATATGATGATCGACCGCAGCGAGCAGGGAAAGGGGTATGGCAAAGCCGCGCTGCGAAAGGTGCTTGCGTATATCAGCGAAAAGCCGTTCGGAGATTCCGGACGTATCCTTTTGACCTGCAGTCCTGATAATGAGACGGCCTATGGACTCTATAAGGAACTGGGATTCACGGAAAGCGGCCGCCGGGATGAGGACGAGGTGGAACTGGGGTATGATCTGAACGGAACGGCCGGAACACCGATTTGTGCCCTGTAAAACAAACAGCCCTGACACTCAGGTGTCAGGGCTGTTTTGCGCCGGGCCCGGACAGTCTGCTTTGTGAAAAAGATATCGACCGGAAGAGCCTTGCAACCGCAGTTGGAACGTGGGATAATAAAATCAGAAGAAAGAAAAAGGAGGCCCGCGCATGAAATCCAAGCTAGCGTACAGTCACGAGGACCTGCATTATCTGAAGATGCTGGCCCGGCAGTATCCCACGGTCCAGGCGGCCAGCAGCGAGATCATCAACCTGCAGGCCATTTTGAACCTGCCCAAGGGCACCGAGCACTTTATCTCCGACGTGCACGGCGAGTATGAGGCCTTTCTCCATATCCTGAACTCGGCCTCCGGCGTGGTGCGGGAGAAGCTGGACGACCTGTACAGCACCAGCGTCTCCCGGGCCGATCTGGACGAGCTGGCCACCCTGATCTATTACCCCAAGGAGAAGCTGGAGGAGATCGAGCGGGAGACCGAGGATATGCGGGAGTGGTACCGCATCACCTTCCACCGGCTCATTGAGGTGTGCCGCCTGGTCAGCTCCAAGTATACCCGCTCCAAGGTCCGCAAGGCCATGCCCAAGGAGTATGCCTACATCATCGACGAGCTGATCCACACCCACTATGAGGACAGCGACAAGCGGGACTATTATGAAAACATCATCGCCACCATTATCGACATCGACCGGGCCTCCAACTTCCTGGTGCAGCTGTGCGAGCTCATCAAGCGCCTGGCGGTGGACCACATGCACCTGGTGGGCGATATCTTTGACCGGGGCCCCGGCGCCGACATCATCCTGGACTCCCTGATGGCCTACCACAGTGTGGACATCCAGTGGGGCAACCACGACATCCTGTGGATGGGCGCGGCCTCCGGCTCCCGCACCCTGGTGGCCACGGTACTGGCCAATTCCCTGCGCTATAATAACCTGGAGGTCATTGAGACCGGCTACGGTATTTCCCTGCGGCCCCTGTCGGTCTTTGCCAACGAGGTCTACTCCAACTGTGATGTGACCCAGTTCGCCGTCAAGCTCACCAACGAGGACGAGAGCCGCTATACCGAGAAGGACAAGCTGCTGGCCGCCCGGATGCACAAGGCCATCACCGTCATCCTCTTCAAGCTGGAGGGGCAGAAGATCCTCCGCAACCCCTGTTTCGGCATGGAAGACCGCCTGCTGCTGGATAAGATCGACTATGAGAACAGGTGCATCACCATCAACGGTACCGTCTACCCCCTGGAGGATACCGACTTCCCCACGGTGGACCGGAAGGACCCCTATGCCCTCACCCCGGAGGAGAGTGTGCTCATCGACCAGCTGACCCGTTCCTTCCGTCACAGCGAGAAGCTGCAGCGGCACATCCGCTTCCTCTATTCCAAGGGCAGCCTCTACAAGGTGTTCAACGGCAACCTCCTCTTCCACGGGTGCATCCCCATGACCGAGGACGGGGAGCTGATGAAGCTCGCCATCGGCTGCGAGCCCCTGTCGGGCAAGGCGTTCCTGGACTACGCCGACCTGACCGCCCGCCGGGCCTACTACAGCCGCCCCGGCTCTCCCGAACGGCAGTTCGGCATGGACTTTTTGTGGTGGCTGTGGGCCGGACGCAACAGCCCCATCTTCGGCCGGGACAAGATGACCACCTTTGAGCGGCGGCTCATCAAGGACGAGTCCGTCTGGGCCGAGCCCAAAAACGCCTACTACAAGTACTATAACGACCCGGCGGTGTGCGATGCCCTGCTCAGGGAGTTCGGCCTGGAGGGGCCCCACTGCCACATCATCAACGGCCACATCCCGGTCAAGTCCAAAAAGGGCGAAAGCCCCGTAAAGGGCGGCGGCAAGCTGCTGGTCATCGACGGCGGCTTCTGCAAGGCCTATCAAAAGACCACCGGAATCGCCGGCTACACCCTGATCTACAACTCCTCCTGCTTCCGACTGGTGTCCCACGAGCCCTTTGCTGGCCGTGCCAGCGCCATCCGGAAAAACCGGGACATCGTCTCCAGCTCGGTGGTCTTTGAACGGCTGGAGTCCCGCATGAAGATCGCCGGGACCGATATCGGCCGGCAGCTCCAGGAGCAGATCGATGACCTGATGGCCCTGCTGGGGGCCTACCGCAGCGGCGAGATCGCGGAGGATCACAAGAACTGACCCGGGGAGCAAAAGGCGCTCCTGCGCCTCCAGGAACCACCCGTATAAACGGGTGGTTCTTTTTATAAAATACGGATTCCGACAATACTTGACAAGTCAATTAAATGGGACTATACTTGACCAGTCAAGGAAGGTGAAACCATGGAACCTCATATTCTGGGAAAGTATATCTCCATCCTGCACCGCCACAAGCAGCGGTATGTGAACCAGCGTATGCGGGATGACGGACTGGGCTATGCCGGGTACAATTTCCTGATCTACGTCCTCAAGCACGAGGGCTGCAGCCAGAAAGACATGTGCCGTGACCTGGCCATTGACGAGGCGCAGGCCACCCGGAAGATAAACCGGATGGTACAGGAGGGTTATCTCAGCCGGGTCAAGGAGGGGCGGGGGTATTCCCTCCGGGTGGACCGGCGGGGGCGGGAGGTGCTGCCCCGGCTCTATCAGACTCTGGATGAGTGGTGGAACGCCGTTCTGGAGGGAATGCCGGAACGGGATGTGGAAGAACTGGCAGCGTGTCTGGCGCGGATGGCGGAACGGGCACGCAGGCAGTCGGAGGGCGAGGAGGACAACGGACATGGCGAGCAATGACAAAGACCTGCTGGGAACGGAAAAGATCGGTACGCTGCTGCAGCAGTTTGCCGTTCCCAGCATCATCGCCATGGTGGTCAGCGCCCTGTACAACATGGTGGACCAGTTTTTCATCGGCCGCAGCATCGGTATTCTGGGCAATGCGGCCACCAACGTGGCCTTTCCCCTGACCATCATCTGCACCTCGATCTCGCTGCTGTGCGGCGTGGGAGGTGCGGCCAACTTCAATCTGGCCATGGGGCGGAGGGATCCGGAGAAGGCCCGGCGCTTCATTGGTACGGCGGTGGCCATGCTGGTGACCTTCGGCGTGGTGCTGTGTGTGGGAGTGCGGCTCTTCCTCCGGCCGCTGATGCTGGCCTTCGGCGCGGATCAGGACACCCTGGCCTATTCCCTGACCTATACGGGCATCACGTCCTTCGGATTTCCCTTTCTCATCCTGACCACCGGCGGCACCAATCTCATCCGGGCCGACGGCAGTCCCCGGTACTCCATGCTCTGCAACCTGACCGGAGCGGTGATCAATACGATTCTGGATCCGCTGTTCATGTTTGGGTTTGGAATGGGGATGGAGGGTGCCGCTCTGGCTACGGTGCTGGGACAGATCATATCGGCCTGCATGGTGATAGGGTATTTGACCCGGTTTAAGACAGTGCCGCTGAAACTCGGCGATATCCGCCTGTCTCCGGTCTGCTGCGGAGCTGTGGCCTCCCTGGGTATGGCATCCTTTTTCAACCAGATGGCTATGATGGTTGTCCAGATCGCCCTGAACAATACCCTTACCTATTACGGCGGCCTGTCCAACTACGGCAGCAGCATCCCTCTGGCCTGTGCCGGCATCATTTCCAAGGTGAGAATGCTCTTTTTCTCACTGGTTCTCGGACTGGCCCAGGGGCTGCAGCCCATCGTCTCCTATAACTACGGCGCGCAGAATTACGCCCGGGTGCGGGAGGCCTATGTGAAGGCGGTGACGGTTGGCACCGCCATCTCCACGGTGGCTTTTCTGTGTTTCCAACTCTTCCCCCGGCAGATCATCGCCATCTTCGGCACGGGCAGCGAGGAGTACTTCCGCTTTGCAGAGAATTATTTCCGCATCTACCTGTTCTTTACCTTCCTCAACGCGTTCCAGCCCATCACCGCCAACTTCTTCACCTCCATCGGCAAGGCGTCCCGGGGCATCTTCATGTCCCTGACCCGGCAGATCCTCTTCCTGCTGCCGATGATCGTGATCCTGCCCATATTCTTCGGCATCGACGGCGTGATGTACGCCGCTCCTGTGGCTGACGGCATCGCGGCTGCGCTGGCCATCCTCTTTGTCCGGGCCGAGTTCCGCAGGCTGTGGCAGTTGGAGCAGACGAGGGAGGAGTCGGCGGAGAAGGTCATTACCGCGTAGCTGTTTTCAGGGCCGGGAGCGGATTCCCGGCCCTTTCTCATATCACGGGAGCGGATTCCCGGAGCGTGGGGTGGCCTTTTTGGGGGCCATGGAGTAGAATACTGCCACAGAAAGGAGGCGCGAAGATGGAACAGAGCTTCAGTGAACGGCTCAAGCGCTATCGGAAAGAGAAGAATATGACCCAGCAGGATCTGGCCGACGCCCTGGGGGTGAGCAACAAAAGCGTGTCCCGCTGGGAGAGTGAGGGAGGTTATCCCGACGTACCCCTGCTGGTGCCCCTGGCCCGGGCGCTGGGGGTGACGGTGGACGACCTGCTGGACGGCGAGCGCCCGGTGCGCACCCTGACCCGGACCGACTGGCAGAGCCTGCTGTCCTTCGGCTTCGCCCTGGGGGGCGGCGTGCTCTTTTACCTGCTGGACCTGTTCATGCCCAGCCTGGTGTGTTACCTGGCCTATCTGGGATGCATGGCCTACGGCGTGTATCTCCAAAGGTACTATACCTGTCAGAGCCGCTGGTTCTGGCTGGCCAACGGGGTTATGGACCTGTCGGTGAATCTGACGCTGCTGCTGCGCCTGGCCGCCCTGCTCTTCGCGGCGCGCGTTGGGACTGTTGTGACGGTGGAGAACCAGTATGAGCCCAGCGTCCGCCTGATGGTGTGGCTCTTTGGGCACAAAGCACTCATCGTAGTGGTACTGGCGGTGCTGGCGTTGGTGCTGACGGCGGCCACCCAGTATCTGGTGCTCCGCTGGAGCGGCGCAAAGGGAGAGAAACTCTCCCATATCCGGCTCCGGCTGGCCCGGCCCCGGCTGCGGCAGCTCCCCGCGGCGCTGGCGCCGGTTTTTGCCTGCCTGTTCTGGCTCTGGTACCAGCAGGAGGGCCTGCCGGTGGAGGCCTGGCAGCGGCAGGAAATGGTTTTCCTCCGTGTCGTGCTGGTACTGGGGGCGCTGGCCGTCCTGCCGCTGCTGAAAAAGGGATGGAGACGGTGGATCCTGCCGGCCTGGGGCATCATCGCCCTATGCTGGTTCATGACCGGCCTGCGGGTCTACCGGCTGGCCTGGTCCCCCGTCACCCAGCGGATCATCCCTTACCGGAACGGACTGGGTGGGGTCTATGTGCCCCTGGGGCAGTGGTCCTGGGGCATGGCGGCGCTGGCGCTGGTACTGACGGCGGCGTGGCTGCTGCTATGCTCCCTGCGGTTGGAGCATCGTGCGGATGAGGCGGAAGAGCAGCCGTCCGATTGAGCGCCGGGAGTCTTCCGACAGAAAACGGCCGCCCCTGAATGGGGCGGCCGTTTTGCGTGTAAAACGATTACTTATGAGCGGGCTGTTTTTCCTCCGCAGCATGGATCCCATGGTGGGGCTGGTACTTTTTATCATCCAGCCCGGGAATGAAGAGGTACTTGCGGATGGCGAAGAGGATGGCGATGGCCACCACCATCAGCAGGTTCTCCACGGGGGAGGTGTGCTCCACCACCATCTGCCGGGCAATGGCGAAGAGCAGGACCTCCACGCAGGAGCTCACGTTATGGCGGCTGAGCATTTTGAGAAACTCGATGCCGATGACCACCGTAAAGGCGGTGGCCAGAAATTCATGCAGGCTGTTCACGTCGGTGCCGGAGCCGGCCATCAGGCCCAGGTCCAGCAGCACGGCCCACAGGGAGATGAGGATGGCGCCCACCACCAGGATGCTCACCACCACCTCCAGCAGCAGGGCGATGAGGTAGATGATGCCGGGGATGCGCAGTTTCAGCAGCTCACTGTCCATAGGGTACGTCCTTTCTCTCTTGTGTATAGGGGAAGGGATGGGGAGATCAACCCTTGGCCTTGAAGCCGTCCTTCAAGCTCACCGAGCGGTTGAAGACCAGATGGCCCGGGGCGCTGTCCTTATTGTCCACGCAGAAGTAGCCCTGCCGCATGAACTGGAAGGAGGCGGGAGCGGCGGCATTGGCCAAACTGGCCTCCAGCTTGGCGCCGGTAAGGACCTCCAGAGAGGCGGGGTTCAGGCACTCCATAAAATCCTTGTCGCCGGCGTCGGGGGCCTCATCGGAGAAGAGGTTGTCATAGAGCCGGATCTCGGCGTCCACGGCGGTGGCGGCGTCCACCCAGTGGATGGTGGCGCCCTTTACCTTGCGGCCGTCGGCGGGGTCGCCGCCCCGGCTGTCGGGATCGTAGGTGCAGAGGATCTCGGTAATATTGCCCGCTTCGTCCTTCACGCAGCCGGTGCACTTGATGAGGTAGGCTCCCTTCAGGCGGCACTCGGGGCCGTCGGGGTAAAGGCGCTTGTACTTGGGCACCGGAGTCTCCAGGAAGTCCTCGGCCTCCACGTACAGGGTACGGGAGAAGGAGACGGTGCGGCTGCCGTCCTCCGGGCGGTTGGGGTTGTTCTCCACCTCAAAGGTCTCGCTCTGGCCCTCGGGGTAGTTGGTAATGGTCAGCTTGATGGGCCGCAGCACCGCCATGACCCGCCGGGCGCTCTCGTTCAGGTCCTCCCGCAGGCAGTGCTCCAGGAAGGAATACTCCACTGTGGAGGCGGCCTTGCTCACGCCGTTGCGCTCGGTGAAATTGCGGATGGCCCGGGGGGTGTAGCCCCGGCGGCGCAGGCCGCACAGGGTGGGCATCCGGGGATCGTCCCAGCCGGAGACCTTTCCGCCCTCCACCAGGGCGCGGAGCTTGCGCTTGCTCATGACGGTGTAGTTGATGCCCAGCCGGGCGAACTCGATCTGCCGGGGCTTGGAGGGCACCGGGCAGTGCTGGATCACCCAGTCGTACAGGGGACGGTGGTCCTCAAACTCCAGAGAGCACAGGGAATGGGTGATGCCCTCCAGCGCGTCCTCGATAGGATGGGCAAAGTCGTACATGGGGTAGATGCACCACTTGTCCCCCTGGCGGTGGTGGTGCATGTGGTTGATGCGGTAGATGACCGGGTCCCGCATGTTGAAGTTCCCGCTGGCCAGGTCGATCCTGGCACGCAGGGTCATGGCGCCGTTGGGGAACTCGCCGGCCTTCATCCGGGCGAAGAGGTCCAGACTCTCCTCAATGGGGCGGTCCCGGTAGGGGGAGGTGGCAGGGGTGACCACATCGCCCCGGTGGGCCTTGAACTCCTCGGGAGAGAGCTCGCACACGTAGGCCAGGCCCTGCTTGATGAGCCCCACGGCGTACTCGTACATCTGGTCAAAATAGTCCGAGGCGTAGAAGAACCGGTCGCCCCAGTCAAAGCCCAGCCAGTGGATGTCCTCCTGGATGGCCTCCACGTACTCCACATCCTCCTTGGTGGGGTTGGTGTCATCCATGCGCAGGTTGCACAGCCCGCCGTACTTCTCGGCGGTGCCGAAGTCGATGATCAGGGCCTTGCAGTGGCCGATGTGCAGATAGCCGTTGGGCTCGGGCGGGAAGCGGGTGTGGACGGTCATACCCTGGAACTGACCGCCCTGCCCGATATCCTCATCAATGAAATCGTGGATAAAATTCTGGGCCATCACAGGTGTATTCAGTTCGTCGGCCATGTTCGTTCACTCCTTTGTAAAAATAGGACGGTGATCCGCCCGTGTAACTTAATTATTATATACTGTGTAAGGCCGCTTTTGCAAGAGTTTCCTTGACTTCTCAGCGGGCGGCGGACTACAATGAGCCAATCAGACATAAAGGAGGCGCGGGACATGCGGATCCTGCTGGCAAGACATGGGGAGACCGACTGGAACGCCCGGGGGAAGGTGCAGGGCCAGAGCGACATACCGCTGAACGGAAAGGGGCTGGAGCAGGCCCGGGACCTGGCGGAGCGTCTGCTGGCGCGGGGCGAGCGGGTGGAGCGGCTCTGGTGCAGTCCCCAGCGGCGGGCGGCGGAGACCGCCGCCATCGTGGGCGCCCGGCTGGGCCTGGAGCCGGAGACAGCACCCGGCCTGCAGGAGATCTCTTTCGGCATTTGGGAGGGATATTCCTGGCCGGAGGTCGCGGAGAAATGGCCGGAGGA
Organism: Pseudoflavonifractor sp. HCP28S3_F10; assembly: GCF_052065415.1. Taxonomy (NCBI): domain Bacteria; kingdom Bacillati; phylum Bacillota; class Clostridia; order Eubacteriales; family Oscillospiraceae; genus Pseudoflavonifractor; species Pseudoflavonifractor sp. HCP28S3_F10. The sequence continues at coordinate 23,596 of NZ_JBQHUB010000018.1, forward strand.
GTACAGCCGCTACCGCCTGGACCGGCTGAACACGGCGCCGGAGGGGGGCGAGTGTTACCGGCAGATGCTGGAGCGGGTGCTTCCGGTGCTGAAGACCATCGCGGCGGGGCCGGAAGATACCGTGCTGATAGTGACCCACAGCGGGCTCATCAAGGGCCTGATGTGCTGGCTGGACCGGGGAGACTTCTCCACCATCCACCAGGTCTACCTCCTGGCCAACGCGGAGTGGGTAACGCTGGACAGCGCCCGGCTCTTTCAAAAAAGATGAACCGGATGGTTTGCTGAATATAACGGAAAAACGTGGGTAGAGGGCCTGAAAAAGGGGGAATTATTTATTGCGCTAAAGCCTGAAACATGATATGATTTCGGTGTTCAATTGCATTCCGGCCGCCGGAAACGGAAGAAAACTCCGGCTTTGCAGGCCTTTGTGCTGACAGAATTGAGAGGATACGCCATTTCTGGAAGCAAAGCTTGCAAAATGTCCCGGACGGCCCCGAGGAGGAGTTCCCATGTCCATCCACGAAGAGTGCGGCGTCTTTGGCGTCCTGGACCCGGCGGGCGGCTGTGCCCGCACTACCTATTACGGCCTCTATGCCCTTCAGCACCGGGGGCAGGAGGCCTGCGGCATCGCCGCCATGAACGGCCTGGAGCTGTCCTACCACAAGGACCTGGGCCTGGTGGGGGAGGTGTTCACCGAGGAGAAGCTGGACGCTCTGGCGGGCAATATGGCGGTGGGGCACGTGCGCTACGCGACCACCGGCGGCGGCCGCCGGGAAAATGCCCAGCCCCTGACGCTGAAGTATGTGAAGGGCACCCTGGCGGTGGCCCACAACGGCAACCTGGTGAACACCCGCTCTCTGCGCACTGAGTTCGAGTACAAGGGGGCCATCTTCCAGACTACCACCGACTCCGAGCTCATCGCTTATGCCATAGCCCACGAACGGCTGCGCTGCCCCTCCGCCGAGGACGCGGTGATGCATGCCATGCGCCTGCTGCGGGGTTCCTATTCCCTTATTGTCATGTCGGCCCGGAAGCTCATCGCCGCCCGGGATCCCTGGGGCTTCCGTCCCCTGTGCATGGGACGGAAGGGGGACGCGGTGGTGTTTGCCTCCGAGTCCTGCGCCCTGGACGCGGTGGGGGCCACGTTCGAGCGGGACATCGAGCCCGGCGAGATCGTGGTGGCCCAGATGGACGGCACGGTCCGCTCCATCCGGGACAACTGCGTGGGCGCCTCCAGCAACATGTGTATTTTTGAGTACATCTATTTTGCCCGGCCCGACTCGGTCATCGAGGGGCAGAGCGTCCATGACGCCCGGCGGGAGGCCGGCCGGCTGCTGGCCCGGGCCTGGCCGGTGGAGGCCGACGTGGTCATCGGTGTGCCCGACTCGGGGCTGGACGCCGCCATGGGCTATGCCGAGGAATCCGGTATCCCCTATGTCCAGGGCTTCGTGAAAAACCGTTATATCGGCCGTACCTTCATCACGCCCAATCAGGAGCAGCGGGAGCAGGCGGTGCGCATCAAGCTGGGGCCCCTCCGCAGCCAGATCGAGGGAAAGCGGGTGGTGATGATCGACGACTCCATCGTCCGGGGCACCACCTCCCGGCAGATCATCAATCTGCTGCGGCAGGCCGGGGCGAAGGAGGTCCACATGCGGGTGTCCGCGCCTCCCTTCATCGCTCCCTGCTACTTCGGCACCGATATCCCGGACAAGGAACGGCTCATCGCCTGCAAGTACTCGGTGGATGAGATCCGGGACCTGACCGGGGCCGACAGCCTGGGCTTTCTGCCCCTGGAGGACCTGCGCCGCATCGCCCCCAATGCCCGGTGCGGCTTCTGTGACGGATGCTTTACCGAGTGCTACCCCGTTCCCGTGGAGGATTGAGCCCCAGCCTTGGGAAGAAGGCCGGATTCCTGCCGTTTCCGGGCAGAAAAAGCCTGTAAAATTGCCAATTGCCAAGCGAAAGCCGGTATGGTACTATCTACATATCAGCCTTCGGATGGACGAAGGACACGGGGAAGGGGAGAGAGCTTCCCTGTACGCGCGAGGCTTTGGTCGAGAACGAAGGCGTTCCGGCTCCCGAGGGAGCGGAGCGCCTTTTTTCGCATAGCGACCGGTTTTTTCCCATAACATGAAAGAAGGAAAGGGGATCTATGTCCATGGCATTTACCAAGGAAGACATCATCCGCATCGTCCGGGAAGAGGACATCAAATTCGTCCGCATGCAGTTTGCCGACATCTTCGGCCAGCTCAAGAACGTGGCCCTCACTGCCTCCCAGGTGGAAAAGGCGGTGAGCAATGAGATCATGTTCGACGGCTCCTCGGTGGAGGGCTTCGTCCGCATCGACGAGTCCGACCAGTGTCTCTATCCCGATCTGGATACCTTTGTCACCTTCCCCTGGCGGGCCCAGTTCGGCAAGACCGCCCGCCTGATCTGCGATGTACACAACACCGACGGCAGCCCCTTCATGGGCGACCCCCGCAACGTGCTCAAGCGCATGCTGGAGAAAATGCGCGCCATGGGGTATGACACCTTCAATGTGGGTCCCGAGTGTGAGTTCTTCCTGTTCAAGACCGACGAGCAGGGCAACCCCACCACCGAGACCAACGACGAGGCGGGCTATTTTGACCTGGGCCCCCTGGACCACGGAGAGACCACCCGCCGGGAGATCTGCCTCAATCTGGAGGAGATGGGCTTCGAGATCGAGGCCAGCCACCATGAGAACGCCGCCGGCCAGCATGAGATCGACTTCAAATATGCCGACGCCCTCACTGCTGCCGACAACATCATGACCTTCAAGCTGGCTGTGAAGCTGCTGGCCCAGAAGAACGGCCTCCACGCCACCTTCATGCCCAAGCCCATCTACGGTGTGGCCGGTTCCGGCATGCACACCAACATGTCCCTGTTCAAGGACGGAAAGAATGTGTTCTACGATCCCAGCGACCGCCGTGGCCTGTCCAAAGAGGCCTACAGCTTCATCGCCGGCATCCTGGCGCATGTGAAGGGCATCTCCGCCATTACCAACCCGCTGGTCAACTCCTACAAGCGCCTGGTGCCCGGCTACGAGGCCCCCTGCTATCTGGCATGGTCGGCCTCCAACCGTTCCGCCCTCATCCGCATCCCCGCCGCCCGGGGCCAGTCCACCCGGGTGGAGCTCCGCTCCCCCGATCCGGCCTGCAACCCCTATCTGGCTTTCGCCGTGTGCCTGGCCGCCGGCCTGGACGGCATCGAGCGGGGCCTCACGCCGCCTGAGGAGATCACCGAGAACATCTTCGCCATGGACGAGGCGGCTCGGGCCGCCCACGGCATCGAGAACCTGCCCGATTCCCTTTCCAGCGCCATCAAGGAGCTGCAGAAGGACCAGCTCCTCATGGACGCCCTGGGCGACCATGTCTCCTCTTACTATATTCAGGGCAAGCGCAGAGAGTGGTATGAGTACAAGACCCGCGTCAGCTCCTGGGAGCGGGAGAAGTATATCATCAACTATTGATCCCCGGCTTCGGCCGGAGTACTGGCGGCGGATATGACCGGGACAGGGGGTGAGGACCGTGGAACGCATCGCGGCCGTGTTCGAGAACGAACGGACCGGAGAGAAGATCCGCTCGCTGCTGGAGAGCACCGGCGTGGCCCGGGTCCTCTGCTGCCGCACCGCCGCCGAGGTCAAGGTGCTCATGGGCCAGCAGCGTATCCCCACGGTGGTGTGCGGGTATAAATTCCCGGACGGCACGGCGGAGGAGCTCTTCTGTGACCTGCCCGAGGGCCGGACCATGCTGCTGCTGGCCCGGCAGGACCTGCTGACCCTCTGTGAGGATCCCCGTATTTTCAAGCTGGCCTCGCCCCTTTCCCGGGCCGCGCTGATCGACGCGGTGCGGCAGGTGGTGGCGGCCGCCGGCCGGGATGTGCGCCCGCCCCGCAGCGAGAAGGAGGAGGCCATGATCCTCCGGGCCAAGGAGTGGCTCATGGAGCGCTACGGCGTGGACGAGGAGCAGGCCCACCGGCTGCTGCAGAAGCGGAGCATGGCCGGAGGGCGTAAGCTGTCCGACACGGCCCGGATGCTCCTGGAGCGGGAGGCCGGCATTGCCATCTATTAGGGAGGTATATTTTGCGGTTTACCAAGATGCAGGGTCTGGGGAACGACTATGTCTACCTGGACTGCACCAAGGAGACCCCGCCCGACCTGCCGGGTCTGGCGGTAAAAGTATCCGACCGGCATTTCGGCATCGGCGCCGACGGGCTGATCTGCATCTGTCCGTCCGGGACCGCCGATTTCCGCATGCGGATGTTCAACGCCGACGGCTCCGAGGGGGCCATGTGCGGCAACGGCATCCGCTGTGTGGGCAAATTTGTCTATGACAAGAGTATGACTTCCAAAAAGCGCCTGAGCATAGAGACTGCATCAGGTGTAAAGGAATTAGACTTGCATACCGAGGACGGAAAAGTGGCGGAGGTCACGGTGGATATGGGGATACCGGAACCAGACCAAAGCCGCATCATAACAGTATATGACAAGGATTACCGCATTACACCGGTATCTATGGGGAATCCCCATGCGGTGCTCTGTGTCCGGGGGCTGGAGGAGCTGGATCTGGCCAGGCTGGGCCCCGGTTTTGAGCGCCATCCCAGCTTTCCCGGCCGCACCAACACCGAGTTTGTGGAGGTATGCGCCCCGGACCGGCTGCGCGTGCGGGTGTGGGAGCGCGGAAGCGGAGAGACCCTCGCCTGCGGCACCGGCGCCTGCGCGGCGCTGGTGGCCTCGGCGCTGAACGGCCTGTGCGGCCGGGAGGCCCGGGTGGAGCTGCCCGGCGGCACGCTGCATATCCGCTGGGAGGAGCGCGATGGGCATGTCTATATGACCGGTCCTGCGGTGACTGTATACGAAGGAGTGTATGACCATGGTTCAGATCAATGAAAATTTTCTCAAGCTGCCCGGCAGCTATCTGTTCTCTGAGATCGCCCGCCGGGTGGCGGCCTACTCCCAGGCCAACCCTGACCGCCGGCTCATCAAGCTGGGCATCGGGGATGTGACCCGCCCCCTGCCCCAGGCGGTGACGGCGGCCATGCACCGGGCGGTGGACGACATGGCCACGGCCCAGGGCTTCCACGGCTACGGCCCCGAGCAGGGCTACGACTTCCTGCGCAATGCCATCGCCGCGGCCGACTACAAGGCCCGGGGCGTGGACATTCAGCCCGACGAGATCTTTGTGTCCGACGGCGCCAAGAGCGACTGCGGAAACATCGTGGATATCTTCGGTGTGGACAACAAGGTGGCCGTGTGCGACCCGGTGTACCCGGTTTATGTGGACACCAACGCCATGTCCGGCCGGGCGGGGGAGTTTGATGCCGGGACCGGAAAATGGTCCAACCTGGTCTACATGCCCTGTGTGGCAGAGAACGGCTTCATGCCCGCGCTGCCCGAAGAGCCGGTGGATATGATCTACCTCTGCTTCCCCAACAACCCCACCGGCGCGGCGGCCACCGCCGAGCAGCTCAAGCCCTGGGTGGATTACGCCAACCGCACCGGCGCGGTGATCCTGTACGACTCGGCCTATGAGGCATTTATTACCACTCCCGGCGTGCCCCACACCATTTATGAGATCCCCGGCGCCGAAACGTGCGCCATCGAGTTCCGCTCCTTCTCCAAGACCGCCGGCTTCACCGGCACCCGCTGCGCCTACACCGTTGTGCCCAAGGCCCTGACGCGGGGCGGTGCCAGCCTGAACGCCATGTGGAACCGCCGCCAGTGCACCAAGTTCAACGGCGTACCCTACGTGGTCCAGCGGGGCGCCGAGGCGGTCTACTCCGCCGAGGGCAGCGCCCAGGTGCGGGAGACCATCGCCTTCTACCAGAACAACGCCCGGGTCATCCGGGAGGGCCTGGCCGCCGCCGGCCTCACCGTGTCGGGCGGCGTGGACTCCCCCTACGTGTGGGCCAAGACCCCGGACGGCATGCCCTCCTGGGACTTCTTCGACAAGCTGCTCCGGGAGGCCAACGTGGTCACCACCCCCGGCGCCGGCTTCGGCCCCAGCGGCGAGGGCTATATCCGCCTCACCGGCTTCGGCGAGGCCGACGCCACCCGCGAGGCGGTGGAGCGCATCAAAAAGGTGCTGTAAGCGCGGCCAATAGGACGAAAAACTCCCCCGGACGGCCGTCCGGGGGAGTTTTTTATGCGCTTCCGATTACAGGGAGAGCTGCTCAATGCCCTTGCGGATGCGGCGCAGGGACTCGTCCCTGCCCAGAATGTGACACAGCTCCACGGCGCCGCCGGGGGTGACCGCCTTGCCCGAAAGGGCGGTGCGCACGGGCCACATGATGCGGCCGTTTTTCAGCTCGTGACTGGCGGCCAGATCGATGAGGGCGTCGTGGATGGCGTCGTAGCTCCACTCGGGCAGGGCCTCCAGCACGGGAAGGACCAGGTTCAGGGCCTCCAGGGAGTTCTCCACATTGGTCTTCATTTTCTTGTGGCAGTAGAGCTCGTTGGAGTACTCAGGCAGAGCGTCGAAGAAGTCCACCTGGGGGGCGATGTCCAGCCAGGTGTCGCACCGGGGCTGGACCAGGGGGGCGATGAGCCTGAGGTCTATGCCGGGCGTCCTGACCGCCTCCTTCAGGTAGGGCTCGGCGCCCTGATAGAAGTCCTCAGGGGAGAGGGCGCGCAGGTAGTTGGCGTTGAAGTACTTGAGCTTCTCGATGTCGAAGATGGCGGGGGACTTGGAGATGCCCGCCACATCAAAAGCCTCGGCCAGCTCGCTGAGGGTGAAGAACTCCCGCTCGCTGTTTTCGCCCTTGGGGGACCATCCCAGCAGGGTGACGTAGTTCACGATGGCCTCGGACAGGTAGCCCATGGCCAGCAGATCCTCGTAAGAGGGGTCGCCCTTGCGCTTGGACATCTTGTTGTGCTGGTCCCGCATGACGGGGGAGCAGTGGATATAGGCGGGGACCTCCCAGCCGAAGGCCTGGTAGAGCAGATTGTACTTGGGGGCGGAGGACAGGTACTCGCTGCCCCGGACCACGTGGGAGATGCCCATCAGGTGGTCGTCGATGACGTTGGCGAAGTTATAGGTGGGCAGGCCGTCGGACTTCATCAGCACCTGGTCATCCAGAGTGGCGTTCTCCACGGTGATGTCGCCAAAGACCACGTCGTGGAAGGTGGTGGAGCCCTCGGCGGGGATTTTTTGCCGGATGACGTAGGGCACGCCGGCGGCCACCCTGGCTTTGGCCTCCTCGGGGCTCAGGCTGCGGCAGGGGTCGGCGCCCCGGTCAAACTCGCCGGAGTCCTCCTCCGACTCGGTCTTTTCGCAGAAGCAGTAGTAGGCATGGCCCTTCTCCACCAGAAGCTGGGCGTATTTCCCGTAAAAATCCCGGCGCTCGGTCTGGATGTAGGGACCCACGGGGCCGCCCACGTCGGGACCCTCGTCCCAGTCCAGGCCGCACTTGCGCATGGTGTTGTAGATGACGTCCACCGCGTCCTCCACCAGGCGGCCCTGATCGGTGTCCTCGATGCGCAGCAGGAACTTGCCGCCGTAGTGGCGGGCGATGAGCCAGGTGTACAGGGCGGTGCGCAGGTTGCCCACGTGCATGTAGCCGGTGGGAGAGGGGGCGAACCGGGTGCGCACCTCACCCTTGGGGATGCGGGCCTCCATCTCGTCAAACCATTTCATGTCCAGATCCATTTAAACTCCTCCAGCCCGCCCTCGGCGGGATAATATGCAGTATATCTATTATAGAGGGTTTCGGTGCGGTTGACAAGAGAAACCGGACAGAATTGAGGCTTCATGAGTATGCTCCGGCATTGTCAAGCGGAGGCGATTATGATATACTATCCAGATGTGAAATGATACACAGCGAGGTGTTTTATTTATGGATACTCAGAAAAAAGTCATGCTCTCCGGCATCCAGCCCAGCGGCGACCTGCACCTGGGCAACTACCTGGGCGCCATCAAAAACTGGAGCGCCCGTGCCGAGGAGTTCGACTGCTACTATTTCATGGCCGATATGCACACCATCACCGTGCGGCAGAACCCGGCGGACCTGCGCCGGCGCACTCTGGAGCAGCTGGCCCAGTACATCGCCTGCGGCCTGGACCCGGAGAAGAACACTCTGTTCATCCAGTCCCACGTCCACCAGCACGCGGAGTTGGGCTGGGTCCTCAACTGCTACACCATGTTCGGCGAGCTCTCCCGCATGACCCAGTTCAAGGACAAGTCCGCCAAGCACAAGGAGAACATCAACGGCGGCCTGTTCACCTATCCCGCCCTGATGGCGGCGGACATCCTGCTCTACCAGCCCGACTATGTGCCGGTGGGGGAGGACCAGAAGCAGCACGTGGAGCTCACCCGGAACGTGGCCCAGCGCTTCAACAACATCTACGGCGACGTGTTCAAGATCCCCGAGCCCTACATCCCCAAGGCCGGCGCCCGGGTCATGGGCCTGACCGACCCCGAATCCAAGATGTCCAAGTCCATCCCCGAGGGCTGCGTATTCCTCATGGAGAAGCCGGAGGACATCCAGCGCAAGTTCAAGCGGGCCATTACCGACAGCGACACCGAAAACTGCGTCCGCTACGACCGGGAGAACAAGCCGGGCGTGGCCAACCTGATGCAGATCTACTCCGCCTGCACCGGCAAGAGCTACGAGGAGATTGAGCGGGAGTTCGACGGCAAGGGCTACGGCGTGTTCAAGCCCGCGGTGGGTGAGGCCGTGGTGGACCTGCTCCGTCCCATCCGGGAGGAGGCCACCCGGATCCTCAGCGACAAGGCTTATCTGGAATCGGTCTACAAGCAGGGCGCGGAAAAGGCCTCCTACGTGGCCAACAAGACCCTGCGGAAAGTCTATAAAAAGGTGGGCTTCGTGGCCCGCTGAGGCCCGGCCCGGTAAAGGAGCTTTCCTATGCCAATGACAATTGAGACCATCGGCCTGGTGGCCGGCGCGCTGGTGACCGCGTTCCTGGTGGCCCTTATCACCACGCCCATCGTCAAGAGCCTGGCCCAGAAGTGGGGCGCGGTGGACGTGCCCAAGGACAACCGCCGGATGCACGACCACCCCATTCCCCGCATGGGCGGCCTGGCCATTTTCCTGGGCTTTCTGTTCAGCGTGATCGTCTTTATCCGCTTCATCCAGCCGGACGGCATGACGCGGCCGCTCCAGGGGATGCTGCTGGGGGCGGTCATCATCGTGATCCTGGGTATCTTTGACGATATCTACGCCCTGCCCGCCATGCCCAAGCTGCTGGTACAGATCGCCGCCGCCGGCATTGCCGTATGGAGCGGCAATGTGATCGAGGTCATCTCCAATCCCAACATCTTCTCCAGCAATCCCTACTGGGAGCTGGGCTGGCTGTCCGTGCCCTTCACCGTGATCTGGATCGTGGCGGTGACCAATGCCGTCAACCTCATCGACGGCCTGGACGGACTGGCCTGCGGCGTGTCCACCATCAGCTCCATGACCATGCTGGTCATCGCCCTGGCGGTGGCCGAGCCCAATGTGGCGGTGCTTATGGCCTGCCTGGCCGGCGGCTGCATCGGCTTTCTGCCCTACAACATGAATCCGGCCAAGATCTTCATGGGGGACACGGGCTCTACCTTCCTGGGCTATGTGCTGGGGGTGGTGTCCATCCAGGGCCTGTTCAAGTACTACGCCGTCATTTCCTTTGTGGTGCCCTTCCTCATGCTGGGCCTGCCCATCTTTGACACCTGCTTTGCTTTTATCCGCCGCGTTGCCCACGGGCAGAGTCCCATGCACGCCGACCGGAGCCATGTGCACCACCGGCTCATCGACATGGGCCTGAGCCAGAAGCAGGCGGTGGCGGTGCTCTACGTGATCTCCGCCATCCTGGGCCTGTCCGCGGTGGTGCTGACCACGGCGGGCTCCCTGCGGGCCATGCTGCTCCTCTTCGCACTGTGCGTGACGGGAGCCATCGCCGCCCGCATTTTCCTGCACGGCAGCGGAGAGCAGGGGCAGGAACACGCCGGAGACCCGTCCGGCACTGTTGAACGGGAGGAGGACGACGCAAAATGAGTATCCGTGTTATGACTGTTTTCGGCACCCGGCCCGAGGCCATCAAAATGGCTCCTCTGGTGAAGGAACTCCAGAGCAGGGAGGGCATCGAATCCATCTGCTGTGTCACCGCGCAGCACCGGCAGATGCTGGACTCGGTGCTGGACATCTTCCGGATCAAGCCGGACTATGACCTGAACATCATGGAGCCCCGGCAGACCCTGTCCACCATCACCACCAAGTGCCTGCTGGGCATGGAGGAGGTCTTTGCCCAGGCAAAACCCGACCTGGTGCTGGTCCACGGGGACACCTCCACCACCTTCGCCGGGGCCCTGGCCGCCTTCTACCACCAGATCAGCGTGGGACATGTGGAGGCCGGCCTGCGGACCTGGGACAAGTACTCCCCCTTCCCGGAGGAGATGAACCGGAAGCTGGTGGGAGATATCGCAGACCTGCATTTCGCCCCCACGGCGGCCAACCGGAACAACCTGGAGCGGGAGGACATCCGCCAGGGCGTGTTCATTACGGGCAATACGGTGATCGACGCCCTCAGGACCACCGTGCGGGAGGACTACCGCTTCTCCACCGGCCTGCTCAACCATCTGAACTACGAGGGGAAGAAAGTCATTCTGGTGACCTGCCACCGCCGGGAGAACTACGGCGAGCCCATGGCCCATATCATGACTGCCCTGCGCCGCATCGCCGACGATTTCCCGGATACTGAGCTGGTCTACCCGGTGCACCTGTCGCCGGTGGTGCGGGAGGCGGCGGAGAAGTATCTGTCCGGCCATCCCCGCATCCACCTGATCGACCCGCTGGACGTGGAGGAGATGCACAATCTCATGGCCCGGGTCTATCTGGTGATGACCGATTCCGGCGGCCTTCAGGAGGAGGCCCCCGCTCTGGGCAAGCCTGTCCTGGTCCTGCGGCGGGAGACCGAGCGGCCCGAGGCGGTTAAAGCCGGTACCGTCAAGCTGGCCGGCACGGAGGAAGAGAGCGTCTACCGTCTGGCGGCGGAGCTTCTGGGCGATCCGGCGGCCTACGCATCCATGGCCCATGCGGTGAACCCTTACGGCGACGGCTTTGCCTGCCGCCGCATCGTGGACGCCATCGAGTGGCGCTTCGGGCTGCGGAAGGAGCCGCCTGAGGAGTTCGGGGCGTGAACGTAAAATAAGAGCCCGGCGGGGGGGGGACAGCCGTCCCCGCCCCGCTTTTCAACAGGGGATCGGTCTGCAGTATTCTATTTCGGAACAAAGGAGGAACGGCGGCATGGAGGGGAAGAGCCGAAATATTCTGGTGGTCCTGATCGCACTGGTCATCGCGGTGGCGGTGTTCTCCAGCTTCGGGATGGACCTGTTTTCCGGCGGTATCCCCCGCATCACTCCGCCTCCGGTCCTGGAGACGGCCGAGCCGGGGACCAGCGGCGCCCCTGCCGGCCCCGACGGCGATCTGATCCGGGTCAGTGTGACGCCGGAGACCGTTCAGAACGTGATCGCCACGCTGGCCAGACCGGCCAGCTACTACCGGGAGGTGACGGTGGAGTACAGCGGCACCGGGGGCGCGGTGCGATCCAAGATCTGGGCGGACAACGGCTGGACCAGGACCGATTCCGTCCTGCCCGGCGGCACGGTGCGCCACAGCATCGTGGGGGACGGAACGGTGTACTATTGGTACGGCGGGAGCCGTACCTGGGCCAGCGCCCCGGCGGATGAGAACTCCGCCGACCTGGAGGGACCCCGCATCCCCACCTACGAGGACGTGCTCTCGGAAAATCCGGAGCATATCATTCAGGCAGACTATGTGGATCTGGACGGGACGGCCTGCATCTATGTAGCGGTGAAGGACGAGGAGCTGAACAGCGTCTCCCACTACTGGGTGGGAGCGGACAGCGGCCTGCTGATGGCTGCCCGGCGGGTGACGGGGGAGGAGACGGTGCTCTCCATGACCTCTACAGCGGTGGAGCGCCCGGTGCCCGCCCAGACCGGCTTCATCCTGCCTGACGGTACGGTGCTCCATACCGTTCAGGGATAAGGTCACTCCAGCCCCATCAGCAGGAGCAGGCCCAGAGTGATGACCAGCTCCAGGTCATCTCCCTCCAGAAAGAGAAAGAGCAGGATGAGCAGGAGCAGGATGTCACCGGTGTCCAGCTTGTCGAGCTTCAGGGTTTTCAGAAGCCCGCCCAGGCCGCTCTTGTCCCGGGCCGGGTCCGTTGGGACCTCCGGTTCCTCCGGCGCCCCGGAGACGGAGGGATTGGACGGCGGGGATGGCGAAGGCCGGGGTTCCGGCGGCCGGAGAGGAGGAGCGTCCTCCTCCAGCACCCGGGTATAAGCCGCACCGTTGTGGATATAACGGTTATAGAGCGCCATCGCCGTTTCCCTCCTTTTGAAAGAGCTGGAAGGCCACCCGGATGACCCGGGAGAGCCTGGCGATCTGGACAGCCTTATCCACCTTGGCCAGCCGTTCCTCTTTCAGAAAGGGCTTGAGGGCGGTGAGAAGGGCGATCTTCCGGTCGTCGGCGGCACTGTACTCGGAGAAGAGCCGCAGTGCCTTCTGTACCATGGCCGGGTCCAGGCCGCCCGGGGCGGAAAGGGGATCGGACCCTCCGCCGGACAGGGAGCCCGCCAGGCGGAGCAGGGCCGACAGGTCCGGCTGCCCGGCCGCCAGAGTCTCCGGTGCGGCAGGGGAGGGCGCGGCGTCTTCCGATGGCCGGGAGGCTGCTTCCTCCGGAGAGGAAGGGGCGCTGCTGCTGTCCGGGGCGCTTCCGCCGGTGAGGGCCTTGGCGATGGACACGATCTGCCCCATGGCCTCCGGATCGCTCAGGATGGCGTTGAGCTTCTCTTCAAATTCAGCCATACCTCGCTCCTTTCCGGCCCGGCTGTGCCCCGCGCCTTATTTTTTGGGGGCCGCTTTCTGAATGCGGTCTACCACCGCCGCCCCCTCCTGGCTGCTCATCACCTGGTTGACCAGCCCCATCAGGGCGGAGGTGTCCCCCCTGGCGGCGGCATCGGCGGCCTGCTTGAGTCCGCCGCCTGCGTTCTGTTCCAGCATGGACATGAGCTTTTGGGTGTCCGGCGAGCGGAGCAGGGCGGACAGGGCCTCCCGGTCCCTGAGCAGACTGGCGGCCTTGGGGTCCTTCATCAGAGCGTCCAGGTTGTTCTGCGGTTGATTTGCCATGGCGTTTCCCTCCATTATTTTGAGGATATGCACGATATCCGGATAAAAGACTGGGCGGCGGCGGCCGCTCCTGTCACCAGTATATGTGAAGAAACAGAGAAGGTGCTTGCCATGAAACTATTGGTTTTTTCCGATTCCCACGGCGATGTGCGCCATATGGAGGCGGCGGTTCGGCGGGACCGGCCCGATATGGTGCTCCATCTGGGGGACGTGAACCCGGATGCCAGGGCCCTGAAGAAGCGCTTCCCGGATGTACCTATGGAGTGGGTCTGCGGCAACTGCGACGGGCGGCGGAGCGACCTGGAGGAGGAGCGGGTGCTGGAGATCCAGGGCCGCCGCATCCTGATGATGCACGGCCATACCCGGCACGTCAAGCTGGGGATGGGCGCGGCAGTGTGGGCCGCCCGGGAGGCCCAGGCCCATATCCTGCTCTTCGGCCACACCCATGAGGACTTCTGCGAGTATCACGAGGGACTGTGGGTAATGAACCCCGGCACCATCCGGGGCGGATGGGCGGGGGCCACCTACGGCGTTATCTGCCTGGAGGGAGAGGATACCGTATGCTATACCCTCAAACAGGAGGATTGACGGGCCTGCGTTTTTTGCTCAGAAAAATTTGTGAAAAAATAAACAAAACTCATTGTCAAAAAAATAAGAGCGTGGTATTATTGGTTAAACCGGATATTTACTAATAATACCGAGAGGTGTGGTTGCGTTGAGTAAAAAGCAGGCATTGACCGAATTCCACAGAGGATCCATCCTGGCGGCGGCCGAGCGGCTGTTTTCAGAGAAGGGCACGGAAAAGACCACTATGGACGATATCGCTCGGGAGTCGGAGTACAGCAAGGCCACGCTGTATGTCTACTTTCAGAGCAAGGAGGAGATTGTCAACGCCATCCTGCTGAGCAGTATGGTCCTGCTCCAGAAGAAGATCCGGGATGCGATCCAGAACAATGCCAACTGGTTCCAGGCCTATGATGCTGTATGCGACGCCATCATCCAGTTCTACGGAGAAAATCCCGCGGCTTTTGAGGCCATTGACAGCCAGCAGCCGGTCGATCTGGAGGGTGCCTCCATGGACAAGAGTGTACGGGACATCCTGAAGGTGGGCGACGAGACCAACGAGCTGTTGGCTGACTTCCTTAGAAAAGGGGCCGCTGAGGGTGTGGTGCGCATCGAACTGCCTCCCACCGAGACTGTTCTGCTGCTGTGGGCGGCTCTGTCCGGCATGATAAGGATGGCCGGCAGCAAGAGCCGCTATATCGAGCGGACCCTCAAGACGGAAAAGAGCGCGTTCCTGCGCCACGGAGCCCGGATGCTTCTGGACTCGGTGACCAAGGGGCGTACAGTGGATTGACCGGAACAATAAAAACTCCCTCCGCGCCCAAAGCGCGGAGGGAGTTTTTTGCACAGCGGAAGCTTATTCCAGGGGTTTGATGAAGAAGTTGCCGATGACCTCGGTGGAATTGAGGACGTTGACAAAGGTCCCCGGCATGTCCTGAGAAATATAGTGACTGATCTTCCGGATATCGTTGTCTGAGAGGACGGTATATACCACATATTTGCGCTTCTGGGTATAGGCACCGTACCCTTCCAGAACCGTGGAGCTGTGGTGGGTCAGTTCCATAAGGGCATGAGAGAGCTTCTCCGGCTCCTCGGTAACGATGAAGAGGGTCTTTTTCTTATAGCGGCGGTAGAGGGCGTTGATGACCTGGGTGTAGCAGAACTGGTAGATGATGGAGTAAAGAGCCTTGTCCATGCCGAAGAGCAGGCCGTAGGTCAGGATGACGGCGGCGCTGAAATAGAGCATGTAATTGAAGGCGTTGGTGGTCTTGTATTTGGCCGAGATAGACATGGCGATGAAGTCGGTGCCGCCGCTGCTGGCGCCGCTGTTGAGCACCAGAGAGATGGCCACGCCGCCCAGGATGGCGCCGAACACCGCCACCAGCAGGGGATCATCCACGATCTCATATTTGGGCAGCAGGTCTACCAGCAGGGAGAAGAAGAAAATATTGAAGCAGGAGAGCAATGTGAACCGCTTGCCTACCAGCCGGTAGGAGAGGATGGCCGGAATGGCGTTGAGGCCGATGTTGAGAACCGAGAAAGGAATGGAGACATGGAAAAATTTGCGGGCAATGCCCTGGATCAGGATGGACAGGCCGGAAAAGCCGCCGGGCACCAGATCGCCGGCCGCGATAAAGGTGTTCATGTTAAGGGCGAAGATTGCGCTGCCGAGGAGAAGGAGGAGAAGGTTCAGCACCGACCTCCGGGACAGATGCTTCATTTGATATGTACCCCCTAAAGCATAATATGACACCGTAAAAGGGCAGGAAAAAACCGGAGCCTGCCAAATAACAGACTCCGGTTTGGCGGAGAGAGAGGGATTCGAACCCTCGAGACGCTATCAACGCCTACACGATTTCCAATCGTGCGCCTTCGACCAGCTCAGCCATCTCTCCAAGCCGCTCTACGCTTCGTTGCCGCAAGCAACGGAGATTATTATAGCAGATTTTGCGGATTCGTCAAGAGGGAAAAGGACAAAAACAAGAAAAAATATTGGGAAAGATTGGATCTTAACAGGTAATGGAAGAGTTTACAGCTTGAAAAGGCTGGATAAAAAGGTTACAATCCGGTAACAAAGAAGAAAGGAAGTGACCAAAATGAAAAGAATTTGCATGGCGGCCCTATTATGCTGCACGATTTTGTTTCCGCAGGGCACAGCGTCGGCCGCGGGTACGGAAAGCGTGCGGGTAAACGGGAGGGAATTGGCGCAGGAGGACTACATAACGCTGCGCTCCACTACATATGTGGCCCTTCGGTCCGCCGGAGCGGCTTTGGCGCCGGAAGCCCGGATCTCCTGGGAGGGAGGACAGGCGGTGCTCCGGAGCGGGACGGCCCGCCTGACCGCCCGGCCGGGCGCCCAGTATGTGGAGACGGCCGGAGAGCCCCTGTATGTGCCCTACGGCGTACTGGCCCGGGATGGGCGGGTATTCCTGCCGGTCCGGGTACTGGCTGCCGCCCTGGGCGCCGGTGTTACGTGGGACCCCTCCTCCGCCGCGGTCACCGTGACGGCAGGCGGGGGAGAGGCCGCTCCGGCTGCCGGCTACTCGGAGGAGGATCTGTACTGGCTCTCCCACATCATCTCGGCAGAGAGCCGGGGCGAGCCGCTGGAGGGACAGATCGCTGTGGGCAATGTGGTCCTCAACCGGGTGGCCAGCCGTGAGTTCCCCAATACGATCAAAGAGGTCATTTTCGATTCCAGGTGGGGCGGGCAGTTCACGCCGGTGCGCAACGGGACCATCTACCAGGAGCCCACCGCCCAGAGCGTCATTGCCGCCAGGCTGGTCCTGGGCGGGGCCGACGTGGCGGGAAAGAGCCTGTACTTTTTTGCCCCTGCGCTGACCAGCGACCGGTGGATCTCGGGCAACCGGACCTATGTGATGACCATCGGGTGCCACCAGTTTTACAGTTAGTAACGAATTGTCACCATTTTGTAAGAAAATGGTAGAAAATCGGGGTCGAAACAGGTTTGTACAGATAGTTATATCCATTGCGCCGCAATGAGTTCAGGCGTTCGACAAAAGTTCTGCTTGCAATTGAGACAAAAATAAGTTACAATGTGGTTACAATCCAGTGAAAAATGAGTAACAGATTGTAAACGAAAAAGTAACAGGAGGTATCCTCATCATGCAGAAGCGAGTGTCCTGCCTGGTGCTCTGTCTGGCCCTTTTCGTGGCCCTGAGCGCCCATGCGGCCGCCGCAGAGAGCAGTGTCGGCGTGGTAGTGGACGGCGTAACGCTGCCCGAGACCACAGTTACGAAAGTGATCGACCGGAATACCTACGTGTCTTATTGGCCTGTAGTGTGCGCCCTCTATCCGGACGCCACCGTCGCCTGGGAGAACGGCCAGTCCGTGGCCCGGGCCGAGGGACTTTGCCTGAGCGTCTGTCCGAATGCCAGGTATATCGTGGCCAATGGCCGCTATCTCTATGTCCCCGACGCCGTTCAGACCGAGGGAGCCAATATTCTGGTCCCCGCCCGGGTGCTGGCCAAGGCGCTGGGCGCCCAGGTCCAGTGGGACCAGGCCAGCAGCAGCGTGGTGTTCCAGAAGGGGACCGGTCCCATCCAGTCCGGCGACACGTATTATAACGGCGAAGACCTGTACTGGCTCTCCCGCATCATCAGCGCCGAGAGCGGCAACCAGCCCCTCAGCGGCAAGATCGCCGTTGGCAACGTGGTGCTCAACCGGGTGGCCAATTCCAAGTTCCCCAACACGGTGAAGGGCGTCATTTTCCAGAAGAACCAGTTTACCCCCGCCAGCAGCGGCAGCATCAACCGTACTCCCAACGCCGAGAGCGTCATTGCCGCCAAGCTGTGCCTGGACGGCGCCAATACTGTGGGTAACAGCCTGTATTTCGTCAATCCCAGCGTGTCTCCCAACAGCTGGGCCTGCCGGAACCGTACCCGGGTGGCCACCATCGGCGCCCACGCTTTCTTCGCTTAAGCACTGCAGACGCGGGACCCCACCGGGTCCCGCGTTTTTCCTGTGAAAGGGCTGACAAAATTCGGGTTGACAAAACAGGTGTACTGTGGTAATATAATTTTCGCACTGTGACTGAGTCGGACGTGGAGAGATGTCCGAGTGGTTTAAGGAGCCGGTCTTGAAAACCGGTGACTCGCAAGAGCCGTGGGTTCGAATCCCACTCTCTCCGCCACATTTTTCAGCAGCAGTTCACTTGACAGGAATGTCATTCGGCATGCAGAAGTACCCAAGTGGCCGAAGGGGCTCCCCTGCTAAGGGAGTAGTGTGGGAAACCGCAGCGAGGGTTCAAATCCCTCCTTCTGCGCCAGCTCAGTAATTCCCTGTTTGGCGCGAAGTCCCGCCTGTGCGGTGGGGCTCCGCCGCCGGACAGGGAATTTCTTCATTTCCAAACCGTACCCGCTGGTGCTGGGCTGCGGTCTGGAGCATCTAAATATACGCACGCGGCTGTCCTTTCTGAGCCGGAGCAAGCAGGATTGCCGCTTGCTCCGGCTTTTGCAGCTTTTACGGAAGAAAGGGGGAGAAGGGTATGGCGTTTCAACTGACGGAGCAGCAGCAGGCGGTGGTGGACGACCGGGGCGGCGCGCTGCTGGTTTCGGCGGCGGCGGGCTCGGGCAAGACCCGGGTGCTGGTGGAGCGGCTGCTGGACCGGGTGGAGCGGGAGGGTCTGGACGTAGACCGCTTCCTGGTCATCACCTATACCAAGGCCGCCGCCGCCGAGCTCCGCTCCCGCATCGTGGAGGAACTGGGGGAGCGGCTGGCGCGCAGCCCGGAGGACGGCCACCTCCGCCGCCAGTCCACGCTGGTGTACAAGGCCCAGATCTCCACGGTCCACGCCTTCTGCGCCCAGCTCCTGCGGGAGCAGGGCCATTTGCTGGATCTGGACCCGGACTTCCGTCTGCTGGATGAGAGCGAGGCCGGGCTCATCATGCTGGATGTACTCAACGAGGTGCTGGAGCGGCGGTACGAGGATATCGAGGCCGGAGGGGATTTTGCCCGGCTGGTGGACACCATGTCCGCCGGGCGGGACGACAGCCGCCTCATCCAGATCGTGCTGGACATCCGGGGCCGGGTCCAGAGCCACCCCCGGCCGGAGGAATGGCTTGCCGAGCAGGAGCGGGCCTTCGCGCTGGAGGGAGTGAGCGGGGCGGAGGACACCGCCTGGGGCGCACTGCTTCTCTCCGACGCCGCCCGGCAGGCAGAATACTGGATGGGCCAGATGGCCCGGGCGCTGGAGCTGTGCGCCTGCGACGGGACCTTTTATGGCAATTATGCCCCCAGCCTCTCGGCCACTCTGGACGGGCTGCGCTCCCTCCGGGACGGTGCAGGACAGGGCTGGGACCGGGCCAGGGCCGCCCTGCCCGTCCCCTTCCCCACGCCGGGGCGGAAGAAGGTCCCCGCTGGCCTGCCCGAGACTGAGCGGGTCAAGGACCTGCGCAGCCGCTGCAAAAAGCGGATGGAGAAGCTGGCCGAGGGCTTTGCCGACTCCAGCGCCGACCTGCTGGACGATCTGCGGGCGGTGTACCCGGCAGTGCGGGGCCTCTTCGCCCTGGTGCGGGACTTTGAGGCCGCCTATACCGCCGAGAAGGCCCGACGGGGGGTGCTGGACTTCTCCGACCTGGAGCACATGGCGGTGAGCCTGCTGGCAGGGGAGGGAGGCCCCACCGAACTGGCGGAGGAGATCGCCCACCGGTACGACGAGATCATGGTGGACGAGTATCAGGACACCAACGAGGTGCAGAACGCCATTTTCTCCGCCGTGTCCCGCCAAGGTAAGAACCTTTTCCTGGTGGGGGACGTGAAGCAGTCCATCTACCGCTTCCGCCTGGCCGATCCCACCATCTTTCTGGAAAAGTACCGCACCTTCCGCCCTGCCGGAGAAGCTGCGGAGGGAGAGCCCCGTCGCATCACCCTGTCCAAAAATTTCCGCTCCCGGCCCCAGGTGCTGGAGGGGGCCAATTTCCTCTTCCGCAATCTGATGTCACGGGAGTTCGGTGAGATGGACTACACCGACGACCAGGCCCTGTACGCCGGGGCTTCCTTCCCGGAGGGCGGGGACTACGCAGTGGAGCTGGACGCCCTGGACCTGTCGGAGGACGGCGGGGAGGACGGAGCGCCCCCCCGGGAGGAGCAGGCGGCCAAAACGGCCAGGGATCTGCAGGAGGCCCGCTTTGCCGCCAAGCGCATCCGGCAGCTGCTGGACCGGGGCTTCCCGGTGTCGGACGGAGAAGGAGGGACCCGAAGCGTCCGGGGGAGCGACATCGTCATTCTGCTCCGCTCGCCGGGCACGGTGCTCCACCACTACGCCCGGGCGCTGGGGGAGCGGGGTATCCCCTGGGAGGCTGACGGCGGCGGGGACTTCTTTGACTCCACCGAGGTCAGCGTGGCCCTCTCCCTCCTTCAGATCATCGACAATCCCCGGCAGGACGTGCCATTGATCTCGGTGCTGCGCTCCCCGGTGTACGGCTTCACCGCCGACCAGCTGGCCCTGCTGCGCGCCGGGTGCCCGGAGGGGGACTTTTACGACGCCCTCTGCGCCGGACGGGAGGCGGGGGACCGGTCCAGTACCGCATTTCTCACCGAGCTGGAGGAGCTGCGCTTCGGCGTGGGGGATCAGAGCTGCCACCAGCTCATCTGGCGGCTCTACGACCGGACCAACCTGATGGGGGTGTTCGGCGCCATGGCCGACGGTGAGGAACGGCAGGCCAACCTGCTCCTGCTCTCTGAGCTGGCCCGGAAATTCGAGGGGGCGGGCCACCGGGGGCTCTTCGGCTTTCTGTCCTACCTGACCCGCCTGCGGGAGCGGGGGGAGCGCATCGCCCCGCCCGCCTCCGGAAGGGAGGGGAGCGGCGTGCGCATCCTGTCCATCCACCGCTCCAAGGGCCTGGAGTTCCCGGTGGTGCTGCTGTGCGGCCTGTCCCGCCGCCTGAACCGGGAGGACACCCAGCGGCCCATCCTCTTCCACCCCAAACTAGGTGTTGGGCCCAAGCGGCTGGACACGGAGCGCATGGTGGAGTATCCCACTCTGGCCCGGCGGGCGGTGGCCCGGCAGCTGGAGTACGAGATGATGGCGGAGGAGCTGAGGCTGCTCTACGTGGCCATGACCCGGGCCAGGGAGAAGCTCATCCTGCTGGTGGCGCTCACCGGCGGCGGGCGGGACATCGCCAGACTGATGCCCGACGCGCTCTGCCCGGCGGAGCCCCAGGCCCTGGCCGCCTGCCAGTCGGTGGGGCAGTGGGTGCTGCTGCCCGTGCTGGCCCGTCCAGACGCCCACGCTCTGCGTGCTGCCGCCGGGGCGGACCTGCCGCCGGTGCCGGCGGATTGGGGACCGGATTGGGACATCCGCTGGGTGCGGGAGGACCTGTCCGTCCCGCCGCGGTCCCGCCTGGCCGAGGAGACGGAAGATGAGAAGCGCCCGGCGGACCCGGCCCTCCTGAAGCGGCTGGCCTGGGTCTATCCCCACGCCGGGGACGTGGAACTGCCCTCCAAGCTCACCGCCACCCAGCTTAAGGGCCGGGACCTGGACGCTGAGGCGGCGGAGGATACCCCCCAGTCCGCCCGGGGAGGGACGCCGGAGCCGGCGGGAGGCGCCCTGCGGCGGCCCCGGTTCGCCGAGGAGGAGTTTGGCCTGACACCGGCTCAGAAGGGCACTGCCCTCCATCTGGTGATGCAGTATATCGACTTTGAGCGCGCCAATTCCGCCGCCCAGGTGGGTCGGGAGATCGACCGGCTGGTGCGTGAGGAATTCATTACTCCGGAGCAGGGGAAGGCGGTAGACCCCAGGAAGATCGCGGCTTTCTTCGCCTCCCCCCTGGGCCGGGAGGTGCGCAGCGCCCCCACCCTGCGGCGGGAGTTCAAGTTTTCCATCCTCGTCCCGGCGAAGGATCACTGGTCCCAGGCCGGGGAAGAGGAACAGGTGCTGCTCCAGGGCGTGGTGGACTGCTGCTTTGAGACTTTGGAGGGCATCACCGTGGTGGATTTCAAGACCGACCGTGTGGGGGAGGAGAATGTTCTCCGCCGGGCGGAGGAATACCGTCCCCAGCTCATGGCCTACAGCAAGGCGCTGGAGGAGATCACCGGGCGGCCGGTGGTCCGCCGGGTGCTGTGGTTCTTCTCCTGCGGCCGGGCGGTGGAGGTCTGATACTGAATTCCAATAAAATGCTTTATTTGAAATCCCGCGTGCTGCGCACGCTCGTGCCGCACATACGTGCGTCACGGCGTCTCATAAAAACCTGACGCGCTTCGCGCTGTAAAAAGCTTTTTAAGCTTTTTAACAGGTTTTAGTATGACTGCGCCGTATACACAATGGGCCAGGGAGACCAGTATGGTCTCCCGGGCTTTTCGCGTATTACCCCAAACAATCCGGAATGTAAACTAAAATAAAAAAGAAGTTGACAATAGAAGCGGCGCATGGTAGAGTGGTCTCGATCATTTTGGGAAAAAGCGGCGGAGCGGCCCGAATGTGCCTGTCCGCCCTCGCCGGGAGAAAGGAATGACTGCCATGCAGGCGGAAAAAAGCAATCGGATGAAAACGAGAGATCTGGTCTACTGTGCCGTGTTCGCGGCACTCATCGCCGTGTGCGCGTGGATATCGATCCCCATGACGGTGCCTTTTACCATGCAGACCTTCGGCGTATTCGCCACGGTGGGGCTGCTGGGCGGCAAACGGGGAAGCCTGTCGGTGCTGGTCTACCTGCTGCTGGGCGCGGTAGGTCTGCCGGTGTTCGCCGGCTTTAAGGGCGGCATCGGCGCTCTGATGGGTACCACCGGCGGGTATATCGTGGGTTTTCTGGCCTCGGCCCTGGTGATGTGGGGGCTGGAGCGGCTGTGGGGCCGGAGCCCCCGGGCGCTGCTGGCCTCCATGGTGCTGGGCCTCCTGGTGTGCTATGCTCTGGGCACGGTGTGGTTCATGGCGGTCTATGCCAGCACCACCGGCCCGGTGGGGGTGGCCACCGTGCTGGGCTGGTGCGTGTTCCCCTTCCTGATCCCCGACGGGGTAAAGATCGCCCTGGCAATGCTGGTGAGCGCCCGGCTGGCGAAATACCTCCGCTGAGCGGGCCGATTTCGACGGGATTTTCGGCCTGAGCCTTGCAGAGAACGGTGCGGTTATGGTAGGATAAGCTATCACAACTACATTAGGAGGGACTGCAATGAAGCAGGACATGATCCTCATTCTGGACCTGGGCAGCGAGGAGAACCCCCGCCTGGCCCGTGAGATTCGCGCCCTTGGCGTGTACAGCGAGATCCATCCCCATGATATCACGGCGGAGGAGCTCTCCGCCCTACCCAATGTGAAGGGCATCATTCTCAACGGCGGACCCAACCGGGTGGTGGACGGCGTGGAGATCGACGTGGCCAAGGAGATCTACAACGCCCCCGTCCCTGTGCTTCTGGCCGACCACAAGGGGGACGCTCCCTGGCCCGCCGACGAGACTGCCCGTAAGGAAGCCCTGTCCAACTTCGTCTTTGGCGTCTGCGGCGCCGAGGCCAATTGGAACATGGAGAACTTCATCGCCGATCAGGTAGAGCTCATCCGCCGCCAGGTGGGGGACAAGAAGGTCCTGCTGGCCCTCAGCGGCGGTGTGGACTCCTCCGTGGTGGCTGCGCTGCTCATCAAGGCCATCGGCAAGCAGCTTACCTGCGTCCATGTGAACCACGGCCTGCTGCGCAAGGGCGAACCCGAGCAGGTGGTGGAGGTGTTCCGCAACCAGATGGACGCCAACCTCATCTATGTGGACGCGGTGGACCGCTTCCTGGACAAACTGGCCGGGGTGGCCGACCCGGAGAAGAAGCGCAAGATCATCGGCGGCGAGTTCATCCGCGTCTTTGAGGAGGAGGCCCGCAAGCTGGACGGCATCAAGTTCCTGGGCCAGGGCACCATCTACCCCGACATCATCGAGAGCGGCACCAAGACCGTCAAGGCGGTCAAGAGCCACCACAACGTGGGCGGCCTGCCCGAGGACCTGGACTTCGAGCTGGTGGAGCCACTGAAGATGCTCTTCAAGGACGAGGTCCGCGCCTGCGGCAAGGCCCTGGGCCTGCCCGACTCCATGGTGTACCGCCAGCCCTTCCCCGGCCCCGGCCTGGGCGTGCGCTGCCTGGGCGCCATTACCCGGGACCGGCTGGAGGCCGTCCGGGAGTCCGACGCCATCCTGCGGGAGGAGTTCGCCAAAAACGGCCTGGAGGGCAAGGTGTGGCAGTACTTCACCGCTATCCCTGACCTGAAGAGCGTGGGCGTGCGGGACAATAAGCGGGCTGACGAGTGGTGCGTCATCATCCGGGCCGTCAACACCGTGGACGCCATGACCGCCACCGTGGAGAACGTGCCCTTCGACCTGCTCCAACACATCACCGCCCGTATCACCGCCGAGGTGAAGGGAGTCAACCGCGTCCTCTTCGATCTGACGCCCAAGCCTACCGGCACCATCGAGTGGGAATAACTGACAAAACCAGCAAAGCCTTGAAAACACTGGGGTCTTAAAGCGGAAACGGGGCATTTGATAGCAAATTGATAGCAGATACCAAAACCGGATTTACTTTGTTCACTCCCGTATAACGGGTGGCTTGCGGGTAAATCCTCCATATCCTAAGAAAAAGGTCTTGCTGACTTTCACCAGTCGGCAAGACCTTTTTTGTTATTTGTCTTTTCTCTGTTTCTTCAATCCTTTTATCAGAGCATCGCTTAATTCCTTCGAGGGGACTTTGGCCCACCGCTGGGTGGTGTCGTACTTCGGGTAGTTGTAGCGCCAGCGGTCATAGTCCTCCTTGGTGATCTCCCCGGCCTCCAACTTCGCCGCCTGTTCCCGCCACGCAATCAAGATTTTGTTCAGCTCACTGGCTTGACGGCCTCCCTGAAAAATATCTGCTTGCAGGCAGGCACGTCCATCCGCCTCTACCACTTTCAGACTGTAAACATCCTCCAAGGCGAACAGCGTATGGGCCAAACCTATGTAGTTGTCTATGTCCGGGACGCTCAACGCCTGGGGCGATACATCTAATGTATGCGCCAGGGCAGCGGTCAAGTCGGCCTTCGGCGTCCGGGTGCCTGTTTCGTACTGTGCCAGACGAACATCGGCGGAACGCTCTGGAAAGCCCACCGCCATACCAAGATACTTCTGTGTCATACCCCGGAGGGTGCGGAAAAAATGGATGCGCTCTCCTATTGCCATAAATGCCAACTCCTATCTGGTGGTTTCTGTCGAAAGTAGTATAACATATTCGCTTAGTAACAGTCAAGAGTATCTTAAACAAAAAAGTTAAAAATTATTCCGCAAGCCACTTGACAAAGCAAATTTGCTTAGTTATAATAGGTTAAGCATAAAGGCTTAGTTCTGGGGCCATGAAAGGAGGTGAGCGCACAATGGCAAGCACCATGTTCATGCGGGTGGACGAGGTAGCGGAGGAATTAGGGGTTTCTGTCCCCTATGCCTATAAGCTGATTCGTTCTATGAATGCGGAGTTGAAAAAGACGGGCTGTATTACCATTTCAGGCCGCATCGACCGCAAATTCTTCCACGAAAAATTTTATGGCACAAGAAGCCAGAGCGAAAGGAGTGATTAACCTATGGCGGCGTTTAAGAACAAGGCCAACGGCACTTGGTACGTCCAATTCCGCTATACGGACTGGAAAGGAGAGCGCCAGCAGAAGTTAAAGCGTGGCTTTGCCACCAAGAAAGAGGCCCAGGCGTGGGAACGGGAGTTTCTGATGCAAAAGCAGGCCGATGTGAACATGACCTTTGAGAGCTTCGCCCAGCTCTATGAGAAGGATATGAAGCCCAAGCTGAAACTGAACACCTGGCTGACAAAAGAAAGCATCATCCAGAAGAAAATCCTGCCGTATTTTGGAAAACGGAAATTGTCGGAAATCACCGCCAAGGACGTGATGGACTGGCAGAACGCGATCCGAGGGTTAACGGACGCCAAGGGAAAACCCTATTCCCCTACCTATCTCAAAACCGTCCACAATCAGTTAAGTGCCCTCTTTAACCATGCTGTCCGCTACTACGGCCTCCAGGTCAATCCTGCGGCCAAGGCCGGGAACATGGGGGTGGAGGAACGGCGTGAAATGCTGTTCTGGACGAAGGAAGAGTATCTGAAATTTGCCGACGCCATGATGGACAAGCCCCTCTCCTACTATGCCTTTGAAATGCTCTACTGGTGCGGTATCCGGGAGGGGGAACTGCTGGCCCTCACCCCAACAGACTTCGACTTTGAGGCGGGTACAGTGTCCATCAGCAAATCCTATCAGCGGCTCAAGGGCAAGGACGTGATTACCACTCCTAAGACGAAAAAGAGCAACCGTGTCATTAAGATGCCCAAATTCCTCTGTGGAGAGATGGAGGACTACTTAAAGATGTTTTACAGCACCGGGGCAAATGAACGGATTTTCCCTGTCAGCAAGCACTATCTCCACCATGAAATGGACAGAGGTGCGAAAGCGGCGGGAGTGAAGCGGATCAGAATTCACGACCTCCGACATTCACACATTTCCCTGCTGATTGATATGGGCTTCACCGCCCTGGCAATCGCTGACCGGGTGGGGCATGAGAGTATCGATATCACCTACCGCTACGCCCATCTGTTTCCTACAAGGCAGACGGAGATGGCGGACAAACTGGACTTTGAAAGGATGGGAACGTAACCATGTCACTGAAAAACCGAGACAACAAAAATCGCTGGAGGAACAAGACCGTGGCCTTCCGGGTGTCCCCGGAGGAAGATGAACAGATCGAGGCCGCTGTGCGGCTCTCCGGCCTGACAAAGCAGGACTACATCACAAGACGCCTCCTGTGCCGGGACGTAGTGGTACAGGGTAATCCCAAGGTCTACAAAGCCCTGCGTGACCAGCTTGCCGCCGTTCTGGACGAACTGCGGCGGGCCGAGGACGGGGCTGGCGTGGACGATGAACTGCTGGACACCATTCAGATGATCGCCGCTATCATGGGCGGCATGAAGGAGGATTGATAGATTGATGGATTCCAGAGAAACGAAAAGGACTGTCCCGGTTCCGTCTGTTGGCGCAGACGGGGAACAGCCCATTTCACAAACACCTACCGCAAGTATAACAGAGGAAACGACAGAAAACAATCCCCCTGAAAAAAATTATGCGGAACTGCTGCGGAAAATGCAGCGCATGAACGACCCGGCGTATCTCCCCACGATTTCCATGAACGAGTTGTACGAGAACGTCTATCAGAGCAGACCGCCCGTCATTGACGGTCTGCTCTATCCGGGGACGTACCTCTTTGCGGGAGCGCCCAAGGTAGGCAAGTCGTTTCTGATGGCCCAGCTTGCCTACCACGTCAGCATGGGCCTCCCCCTGTGGGACTATCCCGTTCACAAGGGGACTGTCCTCTATCTGGCGCTGGAGGACGATCACCGTCGCTTGCAGGAGCGGCTTTACCGGATGTTCGGCATGGACGGCACCAACGACCTCCTCTTTTCCATCTGCGCAAAGCAGGTCGGCAACGGGCTGGAGGAACAGCTAAAGCGATTCGTGCAGGAACACCCAGACACCAAACTGATTATCATTGACACCCTTCAGAAGATTCGGGAGGCTGGCGGGGATAAGTACAGCTACGCCAACGATTATGAGGTGGTAGGAAAGCTGAAACGCCTTGCTGACGCTTGCGGCGTCTGCCTCCTACTGGTACATCACACTCGGAAGCAGCAGGCCGACGACAAGTTTGATATGATCTCCGGCACCAACGGCCTGTCGGGGGCAGCAGACGGGGCCTTTCTTCTTCAGAAGGAGAAGCGGACGGACGGCACCGCCACCTTGGATGTGGTAGGACGTGACCAGCAAGACCAGCGGCTCTATCTCATTAAGGACAAGGAACACCTGACATGGACACTGGAGCGGATGGAAACGGAGTTGTGGGTAGAACCCCCCGACCCGGTGCTGGAGGCCGTAGCCGCCTTTATCACGGCGGAGAGGCCGTCCTGGGGCGGTACGGCCACGGAGTTGGCGGCAGCCCTGCAAGTGGATATGAAGCCCAATGCCCTGGCGATGCGGCTGAACGTCCGGGCCGGGAAACTGGCAACGGACTATCATATCCGCTATGAGAACACCCGCACCCACGCCGGGAGAAGTATCAGCCTGACCCTGGATCCTCCCCAAGCGTGACGACCGTGACGGCTGTGACGGCTTTTTTGAGAGCGGGGGCGGTGTCCAAAACATCGTCACGGTCGTCACGGCTGTCACGGGGAGCGGGGTCAAATGTCAAGGGGGCATACCTGTGGGTGGAGATTGCCGCAAGGCAATACAACCCGAACCCCTTGATATTTGGCCCACGGAGGACACTTGCCGGGTGGTGGAAAGGCTGTGCCTTTCCACCTGCCCAACGGCGAGTGGAAAAGTTTAGGCGGGGTGCAGGGCGCCCTTTTCAAAGGGCGGCCCTGCTGGGGGAGGCAACCGCAGTTGCCGGGGGCAAAGCCCCCGCACCCCCTCGGAGAGCCCACGGCACTTTCGCACCAACGGGGCGAAAGTGTCATAGTGGGTTATTACACTTCCCGCAGGAAGTGCCTTCCCCGAACCCCCGTCCATTTTCAACAACCAAACATCTGAAATGGGAGGATTTTTGCCTATGGCGAGAGGCGACGGCATTGACCGCACCAACGCAAGAAATATGAGGCTGACCGCTGCTAAAATCGGCAACACCCAGCAGCACAACGAACGCGAGAAGGATTCCTATGTCAACCAGGACATTGTACCAGAGCGGACGTCGCTCAATGTCCATTTCAAGGTCCCATCCGCAGGGTATCAGGAGATGTTCTCCCAAATGGAGGCCGATGGTGTGATCTCCACCCGTGGCATTAAGGCGGACGCATTTCGATACGGTGAGTTGGTCTTTGATGTGAACTCCGCTTACTTCTACAATCACGGCGGGTATGACTTCGCAAAACAATTTTACACCGAAGCCTATAAAGCCGCAATCAAAATCGTGGGCGGAGAGCAGTATATTTTGTCGGCGGTCATGCACGCTGACGAGCGCAACCGGGCCATGTCCGAGGCGCTGGGGGAGGACGTGTACCACTACCACCTCCATGTGGTTTATATCCCGGTAGTGGAGAAGGAGATACGCTGGACAAAGCGGTGCAAGGACAAGTCCCTGGTGGGCAAGGTCAAGGAAACGATCATGCAGGTGAGCATGAGCAAGAAGTGGGCGTCCAAGCCCATTCTGGACGAAACTACCGGGGAGCCGTTACGCACAGCTAAGGGCAAACCCGTTCTACGAAAGTCGTACAGTGTCCTGCAAGATGATTTCTTTGAGCATATGCGCTCCGCTGGCTATGACGATGTAGAGCGTGGGGAACGTGGTAGTTCCGAAGAACATTTGACTGTTACGCAGTTCAAGACGGAGCGTGAGCAGGAACGGCTTGCACAGCTTCAAGAGGTGTCGGCGCTGGCCCAGGTTGAGGCCGACAAAAAGAATAAGGAGGCAGCATCAGCTGAGAAGAAAGCGGCCCAGGCCAGGGCTAAGCTGGACGATGTAGCGCCCTTGCTCAAGGGCATGGAGAAACTGGCGGCGGACTTCTCCGACGACCCGGAGCGGACGCTGCCGGAGGCGGGGCCGCTGGAATCGGCCAAGTCCTACCGGGAGAAAAAGGCCAAGCCCCTTTGGGAGAAGATCGTCAAGGTGCTGCGCTCCGTCTACCGGGCCTACTTCGACCTCAAGAGCAAGTTTGAGCGGTTGCAGAGCGCCTATGATCGTGAGGTCAGTAAGAACGGCTCCCTGTCAGCCAGGATTTATGAGGTTTGTGCCGAGAGGGACGGCTTGAAAGGGCAAGTCAGGGACTATGAGCGGGTCAGACGGGCCATTGGCCCGGAACAGGCGGACAGGATACTGGAGGCAGCTTACCAGCAGGAACAGGTCGAAAAGGAGCAGAAATGGGGTGCAAGGTCAAAAATAAGGGTAGGCGCACGATAATCACAAAAAATGGAGGTAATTTCATGGAAAAGTACATCTTTGACGAGGGCAACGGTCTGTGGTATGAGTTGCAGAGGGACTAACAATATTCGGGCGTGTGCGGCGGAAATCGTGGACACAGAAATTATTTGCGCATGAGGCCCCAAATCGGAGGGTGTCCCGGTGAATGCCCTCCTGATTTATTTGGGACAGCGGGTAAAAACTTCTTGCATTTTAGAGTGTGCTATGCTATACTGCTGTCATCCTGATTTGAGGAGTCTATTCAACATGCGGCAAGGTATTCTTAAATAAAATTTGATAATGGGCGCAAAAATGATTGCCCCTTGCAGGGGCTTAGTTTTTGTACCCAATTTAAGAATGCTTTTGCCTTTTTATCAAATATCGTGACGGATAACGGCTCATGTTAGCTGAATGCGTTTCTATGTATCCGAAGTCATGATCCCCAGCGGTAAAAGTATTTGCCGCTGGGGATTTTTATGCCCTTTGGGGCTGTAAAGGGAGGACAATCACATGAAAATAATCAATATTGGAATTCTTGCCCATGTAGACGCTGGAAAGACGACCTTGACGGAGAGCCTGCTATATGCCAGCGGAGCCATTTCAGAACCGGGGAGCGTCGAAAAAGGGACAACGAGGACGGACACCATGTTTTTGGAGCGGCAGCGTGGGATTACCATTCAAGCGGCAGTCACTTCCTTCCAGTGGCACAGATGTAAAGTTAACATTGTGGATACGCCCGGCCACATGGATTTTTTGGCGGAGGTGTACCGCTCTTTGGCTGTTTTAGATGGGGCCATCTTGGTGATCTCCGCTAAAGATGGCGTGCAGGCCCAGACCCGTATTCTGTTCCATGCCCTGCGGAAATTGAACATCCCCACCATTATCTTTATCAACAAGATCGACCAGGCTGGCATTGATTTGGAGAGCGTATATCAGTCTGTTCGGGATAAGCTCTCCGCCGATATTATCATCAAGCAGACGGTGTCGCTGTCCCCGGAAATAGTCCTGGAGGAAAATACCGACATAGAAGCATGGGATGCGGT